>NZ_AECZ01000046.1 GCF_000179555.1 Solidesulfovibrio fructosivorans JJ] | reverse complement strand
CCCCGCCGGGAGGCCACGGGCCCCCCGGTCCCCCCTTCCCGCCAGCCGGGGAAAAGGGCGGCCATGCGGTGCGCGCGCGCCAGGCGAGGCCCGGTAAAGTTTTTGGGAAGGGGTCCCGGGGAAACCTTTTTTTCAAAAAAGGTTTCCCCGGGCCGCCGGAGGCATTCTTCCTTCTTACGCCATACCGCCGCCGCAGGTATGGTTGATGGAGAATTCGGGCAGCTTGCCGGACAGGAAGGCCTGCACGGCCATGCCCACGGACGGGGCGTCGCCGCCGTGGTAGACCTTGATGCCGACCTGGTTGAATCCCATCAGCGGCCGCATGCCCATGCCGCCGGCGAGGAGCACGGTGACGCCGTTTTCCGACAGGTGGTTGACCGGGGCCATGCAGCCGCCCTGGACGTGGGGCACGTTGGGCAGGGTGTCGACCTTGGTGATCTGGCCGTCGGCCACGTCGATCACGGTGTAGCAGTCGCAGTGACCGAAGTGCGCGCCCACGGCGCTGTCCATGCCACCGGGCTGGGTGGAGGGGATGGCGATACGACAGGTTTCCATAGTGTGTTCCTTCTTATTTGCCCTTGGCGCAGGTATCGGCCAGGGCGATTGTGGCGTCCCACAGGCGGCGGATGTCGTCGACCAGGGGGCCTCCGTATTCGGGCAAAGTTTTTCTGGCCACCATGGCCCGGGTCACATCCGGGTGATGGGGCAGATGGCCGAGCAGGGTCAGCCCGTTTTGGATGCAATAGTCCTCGATGCGGGCCGCCTCGTCGGGATTGAGGTCGGCCTTGTTGATGATGACCCCGGCCGGCAGTTTGAAGTGGGCGCACAGGTCGGCCACGCGCTTGAGGTCGTGGGTGCCGGAGGGCGTGGGCTCGGTGACGAGCACGGTCATTGTCGCGCCGGACAGGGCGCTTATGACCGGGCAGGCGATGCCGGGCGCGCCGTCGCACAGGATCAGGTCGAGGCCTTCCATTTCCGCCAGCTTGCGGGCTTTTTGCTTGAGCAGCATGACCAGTCGGCCGGAGTTTTCCGCGCCGGGGTCGAGCCTCGCGTGGACCAGCGGCCCGAAGCGGGTGGCGGCGATGGCGGAAAAGCCGCAGGTGCGCGGCGGAAAGGCGATGGCCTGCCGGGGGCACAGCACCACGCAGGCCTTACAGCCTTCACAGCGGCTTTCCTCGATGCGGCATTTGCCGTCCGGGCCGGCGATGACGGCGTCGAAGCGGCAGGTTTCCTTGCAGATGCCGCAGCCGTCGCAGAGGTCCCGGTCGATGACGGCGAGGTTGCCCGAGATGAACGGCTCCTTTGCCTCGTCGGACGGATCGAGCAGGATGTGCAGGTCCGGGGCGTCGACGTCGAGGTCGCAGACGACCTTTTTGCGCGCCAGGGCGGCGAACGCGGCCGTGACCGAGGTTTTGCCGGCTCCGCCCTTGCCGCTTAGGACAATGATTTCACGCATGGCGGGCCTCCGGGGCAAGACGGGCCACATCCTTTGCCAGCTTGAGCGTCAGTTCGCGGTAGTCGGGCGAGACCTCGGGCAGGAGCTTGCCCCGGGCATAGGCTTCGGCCACGGTCCGGTCGTCGGGAATGCGGGCCAGGATGGGGAGCTTCGCCTCGCGGCAGATGTCCTCGATCTCGTCCTCGGGCGGTCCGGCCCGGTTGATCACCACGGCCATGGGCCCGCCAAAGGGGGAGAACGCCTCCACCGCGAGCCGGAAGTCGTGGATGCCGAACGGCGTGGGCTCGGTGACCAGCACGATGGCGTCGGAGCGGGACACGGCGGCCCCGGCCGGACAGCTCACCCCGGGCGGGGCGTCGCAGATCACATCCGGCGCGGGTCCGGTTTCCCGCGCGGCGAGAACTTCCTCCAGCCGGGCCAGGACGGCCCGGATGAGCGCCGGGCTCATGGCCTCGCCCACCCGCAGCCGGCCGTTCAGGAAGGTGATGGCTCCCGCCGCGCCTTCCTCGATACGCCCGAGCTCGCGGGCGCCGGCGCCGATGGCCCCGAAGGGGCACACCGCCGCGCAGGCGCCGCAGCCGTGGCACATCTCGTCGAAGACCACGGGCGTGTCACCGAGGATGGTGATGGCCGCGAACTGGCAGATTTCCCGGCACGCCCCGCAGCGCGTGCACAATTCCACGTCGATGACCGGAATTTCGATGTTGGCGATATGGGTGTCGGTGATGAGCGGGCGCAGGAACAAATGGAGGTTCGGTTCCTCCACGTCGCAGTCCACGGCAACGACCGGCGTTCCCACCGCCTCGGTCCAGACCGAGGCCAGGGCGGCGGACACGGTGGTCTTGCCGGTGCCGCCCTTGCCGCTGGCGATGCTCACGCGCATGGAGCTAGGCCCCCGCTCCGGCGCGGTATTTGTCCACGGCCTGGCGCACGGTCAGGCCTTCCATGCCTTCGACCACGCGCACGCCCACGGTTTTGAGCGTGCTGGCCGCCTTGGGGCCGACAACGCCGGTCAAAAGCACCTTGGCTCCGGCTTCGGCGATGCGCCGCGCCGTTTCGATGCCCGCGCCGTGGGCCATGGCCTGGGACGCGCCATTATCGAGCCAGGTTGCCTGGTCGTCCGGTCCGACCAGCACGAAGCCGGCCGCCCGGCCGAAGCGCGAATCCACGGCGTCGTCCATGTTCGGGCCTTCGCTGCTGATGGCGATCATCTCACTCATGACAAACTCCTTTCTCCGGGTTTGGCGTTGTTCCAGCCCCCCTTTGAAAGTCCTTGAAGGGGGGCAGAGGGGGAACTTTTTTCAAAAAGTTTCCCCCTGGCCGCCGGAGGCTTCCTTTCGCAACATCTCGGCCAGCGCGCCGCCCTGGATCATCCAGTGGTGCACGGCCTCGCGCACGGCGGCGGCGGCCAGGTAGGCGCAGTGGCGGTCGTCGTCGGGAAACCGGCCAACGGCCGCGACAATGGCCGCCTCGTCGATGTCCACGGCCTCGTCGAGGGAGAGCCCCTTGGCCAGCCGGGCGGCCGTGGCCGCGGCGATCTGGCTCGAGGCGCAGCCGTCGGTGTCGAAGTCCGTGGCCACGATGGTCTCGTCCTCGATTCCCAGGGCGATGACGATGGTGTCGCCGCAGGAGCCCTTGACACGGCCGACGGCGGTCGGTTCGGCCAGACGCGTCCGGTTGGGCGCATCGTGCCAGATCTGGAACCCTTTTTCGCCGAAGCGTTCGATGAGCGCGGCCTGCTGTTCCTCCTCGAACACGTCGAGGACCATGGACAGCGGATCGTTCGGATCGCGTTCCGTGGCCATGGCCTTATTCCTTGGGCGCGGCCGGCCGCGCCGGCGGGTTGTTCAGGGACTCGATGACCTTGGCGATGACCTTTTTGAAGGCCACGGCCGAGGGGCTTTTGCCGGCCACGGCCAGGAAGACGTCGCCGTCGTCGCCGGAGCGGGCCACTTCGGGGTCGATGGGGATGCGCCCGAGGAACGGCACGCCGGCCTCGGAGGCGAGCTTTTCGCCGCCGCCGGCGCTGAAGATGTCGTGGACCGCGCCGCAGGACGGGCAGACGAAGCCGCTTAAGTTCTCCACGATGCCGATGATGGGGGTGCTCAGCTGGTGGCAGAAGGTGATGGAGCGGCGCACGTCGTCCACGGCCACGTCCTGGGGCGAGGTGACGATGAGCGCCAGGGTCTTATCACCGAAGATTTGGAGTACGGACAGGGGTTCGTCGCCGGTGCCGGGGGGGCAGTCGACCACGAGCACGTCGCGTTCGCCCCATTCCACCTGCTCCGAGAGCTGCTGGATCACGCCGGCCTTGGCCGGGCCGCGCCAGATGACGGCGTCATCCTTGCCGGGGAGCAGGAAGCCGATGGACATGACGCCCAGGTTCCAGTGCCACTCCACGGGGAGCAGGCGGTTTTCCTGCATGCCGGGTCGGTTGCCGGTGAGCTTGAGCAGGCGGGGGATGCTCGGGCCGTGGACGTCCACGTCGAGGAGCCCCGTGCGCTTGCCTTCCATGGCCAGCCCGGCGGCCAGATTGGCCGACACCGTGGATTTGCCCACGCCGCCTTTGCCAGAGAGCACCACCACCACGGCCTTGACCTTGTCGAAGCCGGTGGGCGGTTTCTTTTTGATTTCCTCGTTCAAGTCGTGCAACCCTTGTTCGTTCATGATGATTCGCTCTCCAGACGTTGTATTTTGGTGCCCCCGCGCCGCGACGCCTCCAGGGCCTGGCGAGCGCCCGGCGCGAGCAGGGTTTCCAGACGGTTTTGGCGCAGGGCGTCGAGGACCGCGGGCACCTCGCCCGCGATCCACGGAGCCACGGCGACGCCGCGCCGGGAAAAATGTCTGAGACAGCAACACGTCGCCCCGCCGCATACGAGCAAGGCCACGCCCGCCCTGGCCAAAAGCAGGGCCAGTCCGGGCAAGCCCTCGTCGGGCATGGCCCAGACGGCTTCCTCCACGATGCCCTTCGCCTCGAAGCGAAACAAGCGCATGGTGGTAGCCGTTTCCAGGAGCGTGGCCAGGCGCTGCCCGTGGCAGGCCAGACAGACGCGGGGACAACGGCGGGGCGTGTTGCTGGTTGACGAAACATCCGACATGGCGAAACCTCGCCGGGTATTTAGCATGAATCATGCCGGAAATGGAACGTCTTTTATATAAAACAATTAGAGGAAATATCCGGCTGCTGGAGATAACAATCAGGCGTAAAATAATCCCTCTGGCGCTCATGAAGGCGAAAAATAATCCCACCCAAGGGAGGCCCGGTGCGCTCGAAGCCGGATACGGGCGAAGCGCGCTGTTTTGGCGGACTTTCTTGAACGGAGAGCGGGCGAAAAATTCGCCCCATACCCATCACCCGCCGTGCTGGTCTTTTGCCGGGAGCGCGGGTAGGTTCGGGATGCTGCGAGAGGGGGAACTTTTGAAAAGGATTCTTTCCCCTTTCCGCGCGCTCTCCTTCCCCAATTTTTCCCCGTTGCAGAGGACTGACGGTAACACCCTGTTACTATAAAGAATCTTTGGAAAGGGGCCCGGGGGAAGAACCTTTCCGCAAGAAAGGTTTTCCCCGGTAGGAACCTGTATGATCGAAACGCCGCTTTTCCGCAGGGTGGTCCTGGCCGTATGGCTCGTTTCCGTGGCCGCCACGATCTCCGTGTCGCTTCTGCCGCGCCTGGAGCTGCCGATCGATTTCTGGAACGCGGACAAGCTCTACCATGCCGCGACCTACGCCTGGCTCGGGGGGCTGCCGCTGTGGGGATTTGTCCGTGGCGGGCGCGCCCGGGCCGCCGCCTACGCCATGATCGGCCTGGGTTGTCTTTTGGAGTGGGGCCAGTCGTTCGTGCCGGGACGCTCGGCCAGCCTGGGCGACGCCGTGGCCAATGCGCTCGGCGTTTTCGTCGGCATCTGGCTGTCCGAGGCGCTCATGTGCCGCCTGCGCGGCCACCAAGGGCTTCGCGACGAGGCCTGAGGCTCAGCGCACCACGATCACGGTGCAGGGCGCGATCTGGACGAGTCGGGTGGACACGCTGCCGAGCAGCAGCTTTTCCACATCGTCTTTGCCCCGGCTGCCCAGGTAGATTTCGTCGGCTTCTTCCTGGCGGGCGATGCGGGCCACGGTCTCGGCCGGGCGTCCGGGCTCGGCCAGGGTGCGGATGGTCATGCCGCGCTCCCGGGCGATCTCCTCGGCATCGGCCAGGATCTTCTTGGGTTCGCGCATGATGTGGCTGAAGGTCTTTTCGCAGTCCTCGGTCTTGCAATCGAAAAAGGACAGGGCCTCCACGGCCGTGATCGCCAGGATCTCGGCGTCAACGCACCGGGCGGCGTCGAGGGCCCGTTCCAGGGCGCGCTGGGACAGTTCGGAGCCGTCCAGGCAAACGATGAATTTCTTCATGGTCGTCCCCTCCCTTCCTTGATCGTCCTGGCGAAAGGGCTCAATCGACGTGGAGCACCACGGCGAAGGCGTTGAACATGGCCCAGACCTTTTGCCCCTCGACCAAATCGAGTTCGCGCACGCTTTTGGTAGTGACCAGGGCGCAAAGCCGCGTGCCGTCGGACAGGGCCACGATGACCTCGGCCGTAAGCTCGCCCAGGCGCACCAGCTCCACCTCGCCGAGAAAGCGGTTGGTGGCCGTGGCCCGCGGCATCTCGTCGCAGGTTTCGAGCACCACCCACGGGGCCTTGATCTCGGCCGTGACGAAGGAGCCTTCGGTCACGCCGAGGTTTTTGACGCTTTCGTTGGTGATCACCGAGGACACGGCATGGCCGCCCAGGCTTTCGACCACGACCCGGGACTGGATGTCCCCCTTGTGGACCTGGGCCACGCGGCCGAAAAACGCGTTTCGGGCGCTGGTGCGGCGGGTTTCGCGGGTGAGCACCTGCCGCTCCACCTTGCGGCGCTGTTCTTCGGGCAGATGCAGGAAGGCGGCGGTGAGGTCGGCTGTGGAATGGCCCAGGATGCGCTGCACCACGGGCAGCGGCACATCGTCGCGCAAGAGCTCCACGGCGCGGGACCGGCGGATGGTGCTCGGGTTCACCAGCTCCTTGGTGAAGCCGCATTCCTCGGCTCGCTCGTAAAACTTGCGGCGCACATGCCCCTGGTCCAGGCGAAAAAGGTTGCCCCGCAGCGAGGCATAGGCCGGATCGTCGAACACGGCGGCCAACGCGTCGCCGAGCTCCGCCGGAATCTGGACCTCGCGCCCCTCGCCGCCGTTGCCGCCGCTGAAATTGACGGACAGGGTGTCGAGGTTGACGTCGGTGCGGTCGTTTAAGGCCAGCACCTCGCCAAGGCGCGCCCCGGTGTGGCGCAACATGAGGTAGATCAGCCGCACCCGGTTGCGGGAGACGGTCACATCGGGCCGTCCGGACCGTTCGGTCCAGGCGGAAAACGCCTCGGACAACCGCGTCAGTTCCAGGGTATCCAGGAACTTGACGTCTTCGGGCACGGAAAAAATCCGGGCTGCCCGAAACCTCTTGCCGCCGGAATCCCCTCCGGCACCTTTTCCGTCGATCATGCGCGCGCTCCCGTGTGATTGACAACCGGATATCATTTCCCGGCAAAGGCGGGAAAGTCAAGGCCGGGGCGGCGGCGTCGGACCGGTTCTTAGGACCTGCTAGCCACCACTTCGATCTCCACCAGGACGTCCCGGGGCAACCGGGCCACCTCGACGCAGGACCGGGCCGGATAGGGCTTGGCGAAGTGCGCGGCGTAGACCTCGTTTATGGTCGCAAAGTCGTTCATGTCCTTGATGAACAGGGTGGCCTTCACCACGTGGTCCAGGCCGAGGCCGGCGGCTTCGAGGATGGTCCGCACGTTTGCGATGGACTGGCGGGCTTGGTCGGCGACGGTCCCGGCCACAATGGCCCCGGTCGCCGGGTCGATGGGGGTCTGTCCGGAAACGAAGAACAAGTCTCCGGCCCAAACGCCGGGCGAATAGGGACCGATGGGCGCGGGCGCGCCTTTGGGAACGACGATCTGCTTGGCCATGGGATCTCCTTGCCGCATTCGCGCGGAGGCGGATTTTCACGGCAGTGTGCAGCGCCTCCCCGGCGGCGTCAACAGGACGCCCGGGCGAGCCATAAAAAAGGGGGCCCGAAGGCCCCCTTGCGCGTGCCGTATCCGACAGTCGCTTCTAGAACTTGTAGGTCAGGCCGAAAGCGACCTTCCAGGCGTTGTTGCCGTTGGCCTCGGACTGGCTGACCAGGCGATGGCCCCAGACGCTTTCCTGGAACTGGCCGTGAGCCCAGCCGGTTTCCATGACCGCGGCCAGGTTTTCGTAGATCATGTACTTCGTGTCGAAGTTGAGGCCCATGACGTAGTCGTTGTAGCTCAGGTCATGGCCCATGGTGAAGTAGGAGTTGTTGAGGTAAAGCCGCGCGTTGCGGATGGCGCGCGGGGAGTTGTTGCCGCGCACGTACACGAAGGTCAACCGGTTGGTCAGCTTGTCGATAAAGGAGATGTTGTTGAGCGACGCGCCGATGCCGTAGTTGCCCACGGGGTCGGTGTACATGTTGGAACCCTTGCCGAGTTCCTGGCTGCTGTCGAACAGGAAGCTGTTGCCCGGGCCCCACTCCGACCGCATGTAAGGCATGCGCTCAGAGCCGTTCATGGTGGACTTGTCCTCACCGGTGGACCAGAAGGCGAACACCTGCGGGGTGACCACGTCGAGGCCGGTGTATTCGACACCGGCGTCGACCATCCAGCCCTGGCGCTGGGCGGCCTTGTGGTCGCTCTGGGCGCCGGCGCCGTAGATCACGTCGGCATAGAACTTGACCGGATCCAGGGCGGTGACTTCAAACGCGCCCCCGACCCAGAAGTAAGGATTCTGGTCGTTCTTCCAGTAGCCCACCGAACCGGGGGTGGTCATGTTGGAGGAGCTGGCGGCGGACACCAGGGTGTTGGCGTAGGTGTTGCCCCATTCGGCGACGTCCGTGGTATCCTTGTAGGTGTAGTTGGCATTGCGGCCGGCCACGGCGAGCATGCCCCACGGGATGGCCTTGAAGCCGTCAACGGTGATGGGCAGGGCCAGGAAGTAGGCGTCGAGTTCGTCGGCCACCTGGGTGGTCGTGGAGTCATAGGTGCGGTTGGTGTCGATCAGGCGACCGAAACCGGCCATGACCGACAGGTTCTTGTCGATGATGGGGGCGGTGACGACCAGGGCGGCCATCTTGTCGTTCCAGACCGGGTTGCCGTAGAACAGGCCGCTCTGGGGCAGGTTCACGTCCTGGAGGCCGGCCGTCACCTGGACGCCGTCACAACCGGGCAGCATGAACTGCAGGTAGGCCAGGTCGACCTGGACGGCGGTGTCCGGGTTGGCGGCGGTGAAGGTGCCGTGGCCCCAGACGTCTTCCACCTTGATGCCCAGACGGAACTTCACGGCCTCGTTGGCGATGAAGTCGGAACGCAGGCGAAAGCGCTCCCAGATCTCGAAGTCGTCGCCGGTTTTGGTGCCGGTCTTGTTCCAACCGGTATAGTTGCGGTTTTCAAAGAAGTTTCCATAGACACGCGCATCACCGGTCATTTTGACCTCGGTGGCGGCATGGGCGGCGGCGATCGCGCCGAGCACCATGACGGCCGCCAGGGCCAAGCTCGTAAGATTTCTCATTTTCCCTTCCTCCACAACTTGCGGCTTTCGTTGGATACGAAGCAACGCGCTCGCGCACGCTCCGGTGGCTAATCCGGAGCGTGACGCAGCTTTCTTTTACGCTGGGGAATGGTGAATGACAAGAAATTAGTTGCCTATTAATAATTATTTATATTCGTGATAGTTAATATAATTATGAAAAGGCATCTATTTATTTTTATTGGAGGGAGTACTGTCACGCTTGGTGGCGCGCAGTGCCCTGTGCCCGTGACGGCACGGGCACAGGGCACTGCCAGTCGGCAGGGACAGGCCCCGCGGCGGCCACCAGGGGAACGGAGCGGCCGGAGCCTACGGCGTCCGGGTCTCGAGCCACAGGGCCGCGCCCAGGGCTCCGGTCATTTCCGGCGCATCCGGGACAAGCGGCGGCGCGTCGAGCGTTTCGGAAAGAAGCCGGACCACGCAGGGGTTGCGGGCCACGCCGCCGACGAAGACCAGGGGCGCGGCCAGCCCCACCCGGGCGAGCATGGCCGCGGTGCGCGCGACGATGGCCCGGTGCAGGCCCAGGGCGATGTCGGCCGGGGGCGTGCCCCGGGCCATGAGCGTCGTGGCCTCGGTCTCGGCGAAGACCGTGCACATGGAGCCGATGACCGGGGCATCGGGACTGCCGGTCAGGGCCAGCCGGCCGAATTCCTCCACCGGGATGCCGAAGACCGTGGCCGTCATTTCCAGAAATTTGCCCGTGCCGGCGGCGCAGCGGTCGTTCATCTCGAACCGGCCGACCTTGCCCCCGGGCAAAAGCGCCACGGCCTTGGTGTCCTGGCCGCCGATGTCGAGCAGGGTGCGGGCCTCGGGAAAGAGCTGGGCCGCGCCCATGGCGTGGGCCTTGATCTCGGTCAGGGTCAGGGCCTGGGGAAAAAGTTCCCGGGCCAGCTCCCGGCCGTAGCCGGTGACGGCAAGCCGCTGCGGCGCGCCGTCCGCAAAGAGCTCCCGCAGCCGGGAAGCCGGGTCGTAGGTGGTGGCCAGGCGGCGGGAGGCGATGGTCTCCCCGCCGCCGCGCACCACCAGTTCGATGCTGCGCGAGCCGATGTCCAGGCCCGCGTAGGTGCTCATGAAAGCGTCTCCACAAAGGCCTCGACCCGGGTCTTGAGCTGGCCCGCGTCCTCCATGCCGTAATCCGTCTCGATGGCGAGGTAGGGCAGGCCGGCCGCCTCCATGGCTTTCCCCACCTTCAGCGCCTCGTGGGCGTAGGGCTGGCAGAAGAGCAAGCCGTAGTGGATCACGCCGTCGGCCCCGAGTTCTTTGGCCATGGCCGCGATGTGGTCCAGGCGTTCGGTGTTGGGCGTGAAGCAGGCGCAGTCGATCTTCATGTAGCGATCGGTGAGGGCGTCGAGCATGCCGTCCAGGTCCGTCGGCGTCTCGTCGGTGAAATCGCGCGTGTTGCGTTCGCCGATGCAGGATTCCTCGCCAACGATCACCGCGCCGGAGCTTTCGATCAGGTAGGGCAGCTTCCAGTTGGGCACGGCCATGGGACAGCCGGCCAGAAGGAGCCTTGGCGTTCCGGACGGAGCCACGCCCTGGCCGGCCTTGATGCGGGCTTCCATCTCGTCGCACAGCTCGTTTATCTTGGCGGTGAAGCGCACCGGGTCGTCGTAGAAGCTGATCTGGTTGACGAGGAGGGCGTCGCGGCCGGAGATGGGGGCCGGATCGGCGCTGCGCAACCTGGCCAGGCGCTGGAGGGCCTGCCGCTTGGCGTTGACGACCTTGGTCGCCGCGGCCAGGGCGGCGGCGGTGATGGTGTTGCCGGTGAGCTTTTCCAGCGCGTCCTTGTAGCGCGTAAGCTCGGCCCGGAAGAGGTCGCGGTCGCGGGGTCCCTTGCACTGGGGCACTTCCATCACGTGCATGGGGACATGTTCGCCAAAGGCCTCGTAGGCCTTTTTCTTGCCGTCGCAGGTGGTTTCCCCGACCACCAGGTCGCAGGATTCGGTGTAGGGGCAAAGCTTGGCCAGCTTGAAGCCGACGAAGGATTTGATGAGGTCGCAGGTGTTGCGCGGCACGAGGGTCTCGGCCTTTTCGGTCCCGGCCTTGGCCCCGGCGCAAAGCCCCACCTGGATGGCGTCGGCGGCGAGGGTGAGCTCCTCGGGCACGAACACGCAGAAGGTGCCCACCACTTTTTTCCCGGTCGCCTTGGCGTCCTGAATCTCCTTGATGCGCAGCCCGTGCACCTCGGACAGCACGAAATCCAGATACTCCGCTCCCTTGAGGCGTCCCTGCTGGGACAGATAGATGTCGCCGTAAAACTTGCCCAGCACCGTAAGCAAGGCGTCGTGGGCCGGTATGTCGAGGTCGAGGCTCTCCCACAAGGCCATATGGGCCGCATCGGTCATGGCTTCCTCCAGGCTGACGGATTGAGATGCTTCCTCTTTACGCGGACCGGCGTGCCGGGTGAAATCGTTATTTCCAATGCTTCTGACATGATACTATTGTAATAAACTATTTTCGAGGCGCTAAAGGAATCCGGAAAGCGGCCGAAAAGGGGGTAAGATTCGAACGTCCGGCGGGAAGCCGGACGGCAAAGCCGCCAGGGAGGGAGGCACATGGCTCAAATCATGTATCTCGACGACCATCGACGGGCGCGGGAGCCGGTACGGGGGATGGCGACGAACCTGTCGCCCGGGCGTCCCCAGCTCAGCGATCGGGACCTGTGGACCAGGGATTACAGGGAATCCGAAAACATCATGTATGCGATCTTCAAGATCAAGGAGATACTCGACTACCACCTCTATTATGATGATGTCTGGCCGTACCTGTTGCTGTCGTTCCTGGAAGCCGTCCACAACATCCGGCAGGGAGAGGGCAAGGATTTGCCGGGCACCGGAGCGTCGCTCAAAGACTACGTGCTTTCGGCCGTCACGCCGCAAAACAAGCGCGACCTGTCCATGGTGCTGCTTTTGACCGACCTGATCGAGAAGTCCCCGCAGTACCGGGGCACGTCGTCCACCTCGTAACGCCCTTGCCCCTGGCCGGCCGCGTCCGCGGCCGGTCGGGCGGCAGGCCTTTTCCGTCCGCTCGGGATATCCGTCTCATTCGCCGCCGCCGCGCAGGGCCTCGATGGGGTCCAGTGAGGCCGCCTTGCGCGCCGGGCTCAGGCCGAAAACCAGGGCGATGGCAAGCGCCGCCAGAAGCGACAGGAAAAAGATCTTGGGCGACAGGCGCAGCTCCAGCAGCCCGAGCCGGGACAGCGATTCGCCAAGGGCCACCCCGAGCCCTATGCCGCAGAGCGATCCGGCCAGCGTCAGGTAGAGGGCCTCGGACAGAAACTGGGCCGTTATCGCCGTCCTGGTCGCGCCCACGGCCTTGCGCAGGCCGATTTCCACCTTGCGCTCGCTGACGCTTAAAAACATCAGGTTGGCCAGCACGAAGCCGCCGACGATGATGGCGACAGCCGCCGTCACCCCCAGAAACGCCACCAGCCCGCCGGTGAAGGCGGTAAGGAATTTGAGGATTTCACTGGCCGAGATGATGGTGAAATCGTCGTTTTCCGTGGGACCGAGCTTGTGTAGATGGCGCAGCAGGGCGCGCAGGTTGTCCTTGGCCGCGTCGATGTGCTCCGGGTCGTGGAATTTGACGCGCAGGCCCCGGAAATACTTGCGGTCGAGGTTGAAGCGCTGGGTGAGTGTGGTGATGGGCATGATGATGCGGTCGTCGATGGTCACGTCGTGGCCGCCGCCGCTCAAGCCCCGGTAGGCCAGGCGGCCGACGATCTGCACGGGCAGGGTGCCGACCTGGATGGTGCGGCCGATGGGCGAGGCGTCGCCGAAGAGCTCCTTGGCCGGTTCGTCGCCTATAAGCGCCACCTTGGCCGCGTGGGTGATGTCGTCGGCCGAGAGGTCGCGGCCTTCGGCAAGGGGCCAGTTCCAGGTCTTGGCGTAGTTTTCCGTGGCCCCGACCACGATCGGGGATTCGTGGTTCCTGTTGCCGTATTTGAGGGTGACGGCCCGCACCGAGCGCATGGGCAGCACGGCGTAGGCCCCGGGCAGGGAGCGGGCGATGGTCCGGGCGTCGGAGAACGACAGCGTGTTGACGCGCTGGCCCACGGGCCGGTTCTCGATGTCCCCGCCGATGACCATGACCGCGTCCGGTCCGAAAAAATCCACGATCTCGAGCGCCTTGCGCCGCGCGCCGTCCACCGAGGCGACAATGACGGTCAGCGCCGCCACGCCCATGGCCACGGCGGCCACCACGAAAAGGCTTCGGGCCTTATGCGCCCAAAGGGCCAGGGCGGCCATGCGCTGGATGCGCCATAAGGTGCGGGCGAGACGCCCGGCGTTACGCCACGCGGCCATCGCGGACGAGGATCTGCCGGCCGGAGTAGGCGGCCGTGGCCTGGTCGTGGGTGACGACGATGACGGTCTTGCCGGAGTCGCGGTTGATCGAGGCGAGCAATTCCATGATTTCGGCGCTGGTGGCGGAATCGAGCTGGCCGGTGGGCTCGTCGGCCAGGATCAGGTCCGGGTCGTTGATGAGGGCCCGGGCCAGGGCCACGCGTTGCTGCTGGCCGCCGGAGAGCTGGGAGGGCTTGTGTCCGGCCTGCTCGGCCAGGCCCACCTTGGCCAGCAGTTCCTCGGCCCGGCGGCGCAGGACCTGTCCGGGCATCGGGCTGTAGAGGCCGGGGAGCAGCACGTTGTCGAGGGCCGTGGCGTAGGGGATGAGGTAGAAGCTTTGAAAGACGAAGCCGATGGCGCGGTTTCGAAGCTCCGAGAGCGCGTCGTCGTCAAGGGAGCCCGTATCGCGGCCGGCAAAGCGATAGCTGCCTTCGCTCGGGCGGTCGAGAAGCCCCAGGATGTGGAGCAGGGTGGATTTGCCGGAACCGGAGGGGCCCATGATGGCGGCGAATTCCCCGGCCGCGATGGAAAGCGTCACCCCGTCGAGCACGGTGTGGGCGATGCCGGCCATGACGTAGGTCCGGGTCACGTCGGCAAGCTCGATGAGCGCGGGGCGTTCCCCAGGGGCGGCCGGGGCGGCGGGGGAGGTCATCGCGCGGTCGGCCGGTTGGGTTTGGGGGCGTTTATGGCCGGCGCGACAAGGCCCGGCAGCACGATGCGGGTGGCCACTTTTTGTCCTGGCGCGATGCCTTCGAGCACTTCGGTCTCATTGAGGCCTTCGAGGCCGAGCTTGGGGTGCAGCTCGTGCACGGCGCCGCCCTCGCCGACGGCGAAGACCACCTGCCGGTCGCCGATCCACTTGAGGGCGGCGTTGGGGATGACGCACACGTCCTTTTTTTCCTGGACCACGATCTGGCACTGGGTGGTCATTTCCGGACGCAGCCGCATCGACTCCTTGGTGTCCAGGCGCACCAGGGCCTGATAATAGACGATGTTGTCGCGGATTTCCGGCTGGGGGTAGATCTGGTTCACGCTGCCCTTGAAGGTGGTGGCCGGGTAGGCGTCGACCCGAAACTCCACGGGCATGCCGGGTTTGACTTGGCCGACGTCGGTCTCGTCCACGTAGATCCACATTTCCAGGCGCGTGGGGTCGAGCACGGTGATGAGGTTGGCCACCTGCAACCCGGCCACCACGGTCTCGCCGGCCTGGGAGGTGACGAAAGCCACCACCCCGTTGATGGGGCTGACGATGCGGGTGTAGGAAATCTTGGTCTTGATGGAGTCGATGACGGCTTGCGCCTCTTCCTTGGCTTTTTGGGCCTTGAGGCGTTCCTTGTCGAATTCGGTGGTCAGGCGCACCAGGGAGGCCTGTTTGGCCAGGACTTCGTTGTGCCCGACCAGGGCGTCGCGCCGGGCGGCCTCGAGCACGTCGCGGGCGATGAGTTCCTTGTTGAAAAGCTGTTGCTGGCGCTTGTGGTTGCTGGCGGCGTATTCGCTCTTGGCCTCGGACAGGCGCTGTTCGGCCTGGGCCTCGGCGATGCGTTTGGGGTAGACGGCTTCGACCTGCCCCAGTTCGGCGCTGGCGCGTTCGAGCTTGGCTTCGGCCTCGGCCAGGCCGGCGCGCAGTTCCCGGTCGTCGATGACGGCGATGAGCTGCCCTTTGTGCACCTCGTCGCCGACCTTGACGTTCATTTCCTTGATGGTGCCGGTGGCCCGGGCGCCGATTTTGACGATGGCCCCGACCTGGGCCTTGATGATGCCGGTCGCCTCGAGGACCTTGCGCACGTCGCCGATTTTGGCTTCGGCCGTGGCCAGCACGCGGGGCGGTTCGGCTTTCTTGGTGTAGTGTTTCCAGGCGAAAAGCCCGGCCCCGGCGATGACGGCCAGGAGAAAAAGCCACTTGAATATGCGCATGCGTTGTATCCGGGGGGTCGATTTTGCCGTCATAGTGCCCGAAACGGGGGGAAGGGGCAAATCGGGGCGGCGCTTCGAACATCCCGCCGGTCGCGGACGCGCAGAAAAATCAAAACGGCGAGATCTTCTTCCAGAACGACCTCTTGTCCTTGGGCGGCCCGGGCTTGGCCCGGTTCCGCTCCACCTTGCACTCGACCATGGCGAAAAATTCGGTCTTGGCGCCGGAGCAGCCGAGGAAGATTTTCACGTGGTAGCTGTTGTTGTTATACAGGAGAAAGTACTCGAGCATGGTCTTGCCGCCTGGGGCCGGGGCGGTGGAGGCCGGCTGGCCGTATTGGGTCGTGAACTTGGCCACGGCGGCCGGGATGTTGCAGGCCTCGTCCAGGGGCTCGGAGGGCGAAAGGGCGAAGCTGTCCTTGAAGATGCAGCTGTTGTCCAGGATGTTTTTCCCGCCGGCATTGTTCGGCTGGGCGATGTAGGACTTCTTGGAGAGCATGTCGCCAAGGGCCTGGTTGGGGCGGAAATCCTGGGCGGCGGCCGGAATGACGGTCGCCAGGACGAACAAAATAGTCAGCACGGCTTGGCGCATGGTCTCCTCCTTGCCGGTGAGCCTGTGGCCTTTTTCCCTTTTCAGATGCTTTCCCATACACCAAATAGGGAATGATATCCTGAAAAAAAGTCTGACCTTACAAAAGGTAAAAGGTTTAGGAAGGGGAGAGCGCGAGAGGGGAGAACCCTTTGCAAAAGGGTTTCCCCTCTCGCATCGTCTTTCCCTCTCCCCCTAACCGCCAAGCTCGGCGATCCAGCCGGCCACGGGTTCTTCGATGATACGGCGGATTGCCGCCAGACGTTCCGGCGTTTCGGCCTCGAAGCGCAGCACCAGCACCGGCTGGGTGTTGGACGCGCGCAAAAGGCCCCAGCCGTCGGGAAAGGTCAGGCGCACCCCGTCCACGTCGATGACGTCGTAGCGGCCTTTAAAAAAGTCACGCGCCTTTTCCACCACCTTGAACTTGATGGCGTCCGGGCAGTCCATGCGGATTTCCGGCGTGTTGACCGTCTCCGGCCAGTCGGCGAGCATCCGCCCGAGCGGCGCGTCCGAGGCGGCCACGATCTCGGCCAGCCGGGCGGCGGCGTAAATGGCGTCGTCGAAGCCGTAGTAGCGGTCGGCGAAAAACATATGCCCGCTCATCTCGCCGGCAAGGGTGGCATCCGTTTCCTTCATGCGCGACTTGATCAGCGAATGGCCCGTGGCGGCCATGATCGGCTCCCCGCCATGGGCGGCGATATCCTTATAAAGCAGATGGCTGCATTTGACCTCGCCGATGACCGTGGCCCCCGGATGCGTGGCCAGCACCCCCCGGGCATAGATGGCCAGCACCTGGTCGCCGTAGAGCAACTTGCCGGACTCGTCCACCACGCCGATGCGGTCGGCGTCGCCGTCGAGCCCGACCCCGAAATCCGCGCCTTCGGCCACGACCCGCGCCGCCAGGTCGGCCACATTTTCCAGGATCACCGGATCGGGATGGTGGTTGGGAAACCGGCCGTCCGGTTCGCAGTAGAGCGGGATGGCATTGGCCCCGCACTGGCGCAGCACCTCGGCGCAGATGAGCCCGCCGGCTCCGTTGCCGCCGTCGACGACCACCGTCACCGGCCGGGACAGCACCATCTGCTCGGAGACATGCTCGACGTACGACGGTTTGATGTTGTGTTCGCAGACCACGCCCGAACCCTTAGCGAATTCGCCGGCGGCCATGATGTCGTAGATCTCCCGGATGGCGTCGGTATGGATGGTGGTCTCGCCGGACCATATCTTGAAGCCGTTGAACTCCGGCGGGTTGTGGCTGGCCGTGACCATGATGCCGGCCCTGCGGGCCAGGGCCTTGACCCCGTAGTAGAACACCGGGGTCGGCACCATGCCGAGACAGGTCACGTCGATGCCGCAGGCGACGAGCCCGGCGGCCAGGCGGGCCTGGTACTCGGGCGAGGTCAGACGGCAGTCGTGGCCGAGCACGGCGCGCATCTGCCCCCGGCGCGCGAAAAACGTGCCGGCCGCGCGGCCGAGCAGTTCCACCCAGTCCGGGTCGAAATCCACATCCACGATGCCCCGGATGTCGTAGGCCCGGAAAACCCCGGGCGACACTGGCTTCATAGTACCTCCTGGCGCGTTCGGCGAAACGGGGGACACGGCGGGCGTCCCTTGACCTTCCCCCCCATCTCTCCTATGCCGCCTTGAATGAACTGGGATTGGGACAAGCTCACGGAGCAAAAACGCCGTTACGGGTCGCAGATGCCTGACCCGGGCCGCGTCGGCGAGGACCTGGGCAAGAAATTTTCCGCTCTGCGGGAACGGCTCCCCGGCGGGCCGAAAATCGTCATCATTGTCGTGGCGATTTTATGGATCGCCAGCGGCATCTATATCGTCGAACCCGACGAGGCCGGCGTGGTCCAGCGTTTCGGCGCCTATGCCTACACAACCGGTCCCGGACCGCATTATCACTTACCGTTTCCCGTCGAAACCGTAAAGACCCCGAAGGTTTCGCAGGTGCGCCGGGTGGAGATCGGCTTCCGCTCCGTCTACGGCCGCCAGGGCGAATCGTTGCAGAACCGGCGCGTGCCCGAGGAGTCGCTCATGCTCACGGGCGACGAGAACATCGTGGACGTGCAGTTCAGCGTGCAATACCAGATCGGCAACCCCGTGGATTACCTCTTCAAGATCGCCCAGCCCGACGAGACGCTCAAAAGCGCGGCCGAGGCGGCCATGCGCGAGGTCATGGGCAAGGCCAAGATCGACTCCGTTTTGACCTCGGGCAAGCTCAAGGTGCAGGCCGACACCAAGGATCTTCTCCAGTATATGCTCGACCGCTACGATTCCGGCATCGAAGTGACGGCCGTGCAGCTCCAGGACGTGCACCCGCCCCGCGAGGTGGTCGACGCCTTCAAGGACGTGGCCAGCGCCCGCGAGGACAAAAGCCGGCTCATAAACGAGGCCGACGCCTACTCCAACGACATCCTGCCCAAGGCCCGGGGCCGGGCGGCGGGCATCATCAACGAGGCCGCCGCCTACAAGGAACAGACGATCCGCCGGGCCAAGGGCGGCGCGGACCGTTTCGCGGCCCTGCGCGACGCCTACGAAAAGGCCAAGGACGTCACGCGCGAGCGCCTGTATATCGAGACCATGGAAAGCGTTTTCGACAGCCCCGGCGTGGAGAAGATCATTCTCGGCAGCGACGCGGCCGGCAAGGTCCTGCCCTACCTGCCGCTCGGGGCGTTGCCCCAGGCCGGCGGCGCGGCGGCTCGGGCCGCCCAGGCGTCCAAGGCGACGCCCCAACCGGCCCCGGCGGCCAAGGGAGGCCGTCCGTGAAAAATTCCCTGATCATCACCGCCGTGGTGGCCTTTATCGCGCTCTTGGCCGTCTTTCAGACGGTCTACGAGGTGGACCAGACCGAAACGGCCATCGTGCTGCAACTCGGCAAACCGACGGGCGACACCAAGGAGCCCGGGCTGCACGCCAAGATCCCCTTTGTGCAAAACGTGGTCTTTTTCGATGCGAGGCTTCTCCAATACGACGCCAAGGCGGCCGAGGTCCTCACCTTGGACAAGAAAAACCTCGTGGTGGACAACTACGCCCGCTGGCGCATCACCGATCCCCTGCTTTTTTACCGGACGCTTCGCACCGTGGGCCGGGCCCATGCCCGCCTCGACGACATCATCTACGCCGAGGTGCGCGTGGCGCTCGGGCAGTACACCTTGCAGGACGTGGTCTCGGAAAAACGGGCCTCGATCATGGCCGAGGTGACCAAGAAGTCCACGGAGCTGCTCGCGCCCTACGGCATCCAGGTGGTGGACGTGCGCATCAAGCGCACCGACCTGCCGCCGGAAAACGCCCAGGCCATCTACGGCCGCATGCGGGCCGAGCGTGAGCGCCAAGCCAAGCTCTACCGCTCCGAAGGCTACGAGGAGATGGAAAAGATCAAGTCCGCCGCGAACAAGGACCGCACCGTGATTTTGGCCGAAGCCGAGCGTCAGGCCCAGGTGCTGCGCGGCGAGGGCGATGCCGCGGCGACGTCGGTCTGGGCCGAGGCCGTGGGAAAGGACCCGGAGTTCTTCTCCTTCAGCCGCAGTCTGGAGGCCTATCGCAACGGGCTCTCCAAGGACACGCGCCTGGTCTTGACGCCCCAAAGTCCTTTTCTCAAGTATTGGCGGTGACGTCGTCCCGAAAAATACCTGCGTATTTTTTTAAAAAAAATGTGCGGCAAGGGTGTCATCGGCGCCGGGATAACGCGTCCCGATGACAGGCGGGGCGGGCCGTAGCGGTCCGCCCCCGCTCCATGTTTCAATCGCATGACGCCGGTTGCATTCTCTGTGTATTGTGCTACCGGAAAACAAATTGCTTGTATCGTTTATGCCTGCGGACACCGCGCCAGCCTTGCAACCGGGAGGGGTTGCCGGGCAAAACAGCGAACAAGGAGTCCCTGGATGTCTGATGTCTTGCGTCTTGTCTTGTTTGCAGTGCTTTTCGCCTTTTTGTGCATTCAAGCCCATGAGTTGAGTTCCCCGGGAAGTCGCTTGTTGGCCAGAAGCCTTTTTGCCGACACGGCGACAAGGACCATGGACCCGCGCCATCCCGAACCGCTCAAATCCCGCGCTTTGGAGTTTCGGGGACTGACCCCCGTGCCCATGGCATCCGGCGAGTAGCCACGTCGCGCGCCCGCGCGCCCTTGGGGCCCGCCCGCCATCCGCCGGGCAGGCTTGACAAGGCGCGCGCATTTGGCGGAAGGTGCGACGCCTGTGCGCCCGAAGGCACGGGCGTCATGCCGCCGTGCGTCCAATAGCCCGGCAATCCCGCAACACCCGAAGGGGGAGACGATGGTTCTGGAGCTGATCCGGCCCGGCACGAAAATCAATTTTCTCAAGTACCGCAAGCTGGCCTATCTGGTCTCGGCCGCCGTGATCGTGGCCGGTTTCGTGTCCCTGGCCGTCAAGGGCGGACCGCGCTATGGCGTCGATTTCGCCGGCGGCCTGTCCATTCAGGTCCGTTTCGCCAAGGCCATGGACGTGGCCGAACTGACCAAGGCCGCGGACGCGGCCGGGCTTTCCAATGTGGCCGTGCAGCGCTTCGGCCAGGCCGAGGCCAACGAGTACCTCATCCGGGCCTCGGACCAGGACATCAACCAGGAAAACGTGCGAACCGCCGTGGAAACGGCCCTGGGCAAGGCTTTTCCGAACGCGGGACTCGACGTCCAGCGCCTGGAGATGGTCGGCCCCAAGGTCGGCGCGGACCTACGCGGCAAGGCCCTGGAAGCCATCTTTTATTCGGTGCTGCTGATCGCCATTTATATTTCCGGCCGGTTCGAGAAGCGCTGGATGGCGGCGGGCATGATGGCGGCGGGACTTGCCGGCGGCATTTACGTGCTCAAGCTTTTCGGCGCGTCCACGGTGTGGCTGATCGTCGCGGCCATGATCATCACCATGGCCCTGTGCTACGTGCTACGGCTCAAATACGCCCTGGGGGCGGTGGTGGCCGACTTGCACGATGCCCTGATCACCATCGGCCTCTTTTCGCTTCTGGACAAGGAATTCGACCTGACCATCGTGGCGGCGCTTTTGACCATCCTCGGTTATTCGCTCAACGACACCATCATCGTCTACGACCGGATCCGGGAAAAGAACCGCAACGTGGGCAAGACCCTGCCCTTCGAGCAGGTCATCAACATCAGCATCAACGAGACGCTTTCGCGCACCATCCTGACCGCCGGGACCACGCTCATCACCGTGGCCTGCCTGTACTTCTTCGGCGGCGCGGTCATCCACGACTTCGCCCTGGCCATGCTCATCGGCATCCTGGCCGGCACCTATTCCTCGATCTTCGTGGCCAGCCCCATCCTGCTGGATCTGGGCTCGGGACTGAAGCCGCGCACCGGCGCGCCGGCCCGGGCCGTTCCCGAAGAGACGGCCGGGGCCTGATCGCCGAACACCGCGAGCATCGCCCGAGACGACAAGAAAAGGGCCGCTTCCTCGGAAGCGGCCCTTTTTCGTGGCGGGAGGTAACGCCGGCGATGTTACTTCGCCGACTTGGCGGCGTGTTGCCTGGCCTGGTAGCCCGCCAGGTCCTGCTCGGCGCGGTTGTACTCCGCCAGGGCCTTTTCCTTGGCCTGCCTGTAGCGTTCGGCGGCCTGGGGGTTGCCGTCCCGTTTGGCTTCCTCCTCGGCCTCGGCATAGCGCAGGTAGGCGTATTTGCTGTGCTTGACCTTCTCGGCCAACAGCACCTTCGGGTCGGTGTCCTCCCAATGGTTAATGCGCGCGGAGCACCCGGAGAACATGGCGGCCGCAAGGATCAGAAGCAGACAGGCGACGAGGCGGAAACGGAAAGGACGGGTTGCATGCATAACGGTTCACAGGGTTGTCGGCCCCCTGGGCGTCCCACCGGGACGCCGGCATCAGAGCCGGATGTTGACGATGCCTCCCTGGGGCACTTCGATGCTCCCGCCGAGCGGCACCTGTACGGAACCGCCCAGGGGAATTTCGACTGTCCCCGTCGGAGGTGTAATCGAGACTGCCCCGGCCGGGGATATGCTGACGGCACCCGGAGGCCCGGCTTCGAAATGGCCGGGCGGCAACGCCTCGAAACGGCCGGGGGGAGTGGCCTCGGTCTGACCGGCCGGTGTGATGGCGTCAGACATGGTCTACCTCCCGAGGCGACGCTTGCGCCTCTTTGGAGAATATGCCCGAATTTCGGCCGGCAGGCAATGCCGGTGCCGCGCCTCCCGGGGGGAGCGGCGGAAAAACCGTTGCCGCGCCTGGGATTGCGGCCGCATGAAATCGCGGTAACCTTTTTCGGATGCGCGGTGGGATCAGGCCGCCCGGGCGTGGCGCTTGGATCGGACCAGAGCGTCGGCGGCCATGCCGGCCAGATAGAGCACGCCACGCAGCAGCAGCGGGTAGCAGGAGGGATCGGGCGTTTCGGCTTGCGGCGTCAGGAGCGGGGGAGCGCCGTCGCCGTGCTGGCCGGACAGGCGCTTTTGGATGGTCCGGGCTTCCTCGTTGCGGCCGTTTAGGGCCACACTTTTGCCTATGGCGCGTTCGGCCAGATCGGGGCGGCGCAAGAAATGGTAGGCCTTGGACAGGCCGAGATAGGCGTCGGCGTTTTTGGGGGCCAGCTCCAGGGCATGGCGGAAAAGCGCCACCGCGGCGGTATAGTGCCGGTCGCGCAGCAGTTCGTTGCCCAGCGCCAGAAACGGGTTGAACCCGGCTTCGTCGTTCTTGAGCGCGTCGATGAACTGGTCGCGCAGTTCGAGAAAACGCTTCGTCCTTGCGCAGGCCGAGGCCGCCTGCTTCATGAACTGGCGAAAGCGCCTGGCGCTGCCCTTGGCCTGCCAGACGCGGGCCAGGCCAAGGTAGGCCTCGACGAAAAATTCATTTATGGACAGCGCCTTGTGGAAGGCCATGATGGCCCGTTCGTAGTCGCGTCCGGCCAGGGCCAGCATGCCCTGCTCGAAATATTTCGGGGCGGCGTCCGGGGTTTCGGCCACGGCGGCGAAGTCCTGGGCGGCCTGATCCGTTTCGCCGGCGGCTTCCCTGTGGGCGGCCCGGAGCAGGGCGGCCTTTTCCGAGGCGGCGAACCGGGCCATGTGGCCGGCCATGAGCAGGTGCTTGTCGAAGGTGTCCTGGGAGTAGGGGCGCAGGCAGATGCCGGCCACGCCGAGCTGCACCGCCGCCAGCACTTCGTCGCGCCGGCCGTCGAGCATGGTCAGGATGACCGGGAGTCCGGCCAGGGCCGCGTCGGCCCGCAGCGCCGCCACGAAATCGCGGCCGTCCATGTCGGCCAGGGTGGCGTCGCAAATGACCAGGTCGAAGCCACCCCGGCGCAAAAGCGCCAGCGCCTCGATGCCCGAGGTCGTATGGCGCGAGGCCGGAATGCGGGCGCGCTTGAGGAAATCGCGGTCGATCTTGGCATGACCTTCGTTGTCGGTCACGATGAGCGCGGTCTTAAATATCGTCAGGGGCGGATGGGGAACGGTCATGGCCAACGTCCTTTGTGCTGCCGGTTGTCGCCGTTTGCACAAACCGTATCGGCCGGTCACGGAGATGCTTTAGGGATGAAAGAGATAGAGAGAGGGGCAAGGAAAAGTGCGAGAGGGGAACCCTTTTTGAAAAAAGGGTTCCCCTCTCGCGCTCTCCCCTCCCAAAAACTTTTT
>NZ_AECZ01000045.1 GCF_000179555.1 Solidesulfovibrio fructosivorans JJ] | reverse complement strand
TTCTATAGCTATTTTAAATTGTTACTTTAGTATCCTATTACTTTGAGAAGTCTTGGGAAAGGGGGTCCGGGGGGAAACCTTTCTTCAGAAAGGTTTCCCCCCGGTTCCATTCCCCAAAAAACGAACGCCGGACAGAGACTGTCCGGCGTTCGCCCGGCCAATGGCGGCCTCCCCCTAGCTGGCTATGACGGATATGGCGACCGGCTGATTGGCAGCGCGGAAGGCGCGGCGTGATGTCGAGGGGGTGATATTATCAAGCATGGATGCTCTCGATGGTGCGCTCGAGCTCGCGGCCGAGGGGCGTGCGCAGGGAAAGATGGCGTTCGATGTTGGTGATGCCCTTGACCACGGTCGAATGGCGGCGATTGAACCGGTTGCCGATATCGGCAAGGGACATGTCGGTGTGCTGGCGGGCCAGGAGAAAGGCCGTGTTGCGGGCGAGGACGTACTGGCGCTTGCGCGATTTGGAAATGAGCTGTTCGGGCGAAAGCCGGTAGACGTCGCAGACATAGGATACGATGTCGTCGAGGGTCAGCGGCCGGGCGGCGACGTCGTAGTGCCTGAGCACGTCCCAGGCCAGGTCGACGGAGATGCCGCAATTGAGGAGCCGGGCCTTGAGCGCCAGGTTTTGCAGGCAGCTTTCGAGCTGGCGCACGTCGGCGCACAGCCGGTCGGCCAAAAGCATGGAAACCTCGTCGGGCAGGAGCACCTGATGCACGGCGGCCTTGCACTCGAGGATACGCTTTCGCGTTTCGCGGTCGGGCTTGTCGATAACGGTCAGAAAGCCGGAGTTGATGCGCGAGAGCAGCTGGGCGTCGAGGCCGGTCAGGTCCTTGGGCAGAAAGGAGCTGGTGAAGACCAGCCGGCAGCCCCGGGATTGCAGCGCCTTGAGGGTATTGAGCAGCTCGTCCTGGATGCGCGGCTTGTCGCGGAAAAAGTGGATGTCCTCCAACAGCAGCACATCGACGTTTTCCCGAAAGGCGGCCTTGAACCGCTCCACCTGCTTGGTCTTGAGCGCCATGACCAGCCGGTTGGCGAACTCCTCAGCCGAAAGGTAGGCCACGCGGAGCTTTTTGTGTTCCTGGTCGCCGCAAAAGCTCAGCTGCCGGCCCATGGCCTGGATAAGATGGGTTTTGCCCAGGCCCGGGGCCGAACTGATGAAGAGCTGCTCGGCCGAAAGCGTCAGGTCGCAAATGCCCCGGCTGGCCACGTAGGCCAGTTCGTTGCAGGGACCGACCACGAACTCGTCGTAGCTGAAGCGAAAGCGGTCCCCGGCCAGATCCGGCGCCTTGGGCGTCATCGGCAGCGTCAGGGACTTGGCGGCGGCCCGGATAGGCCTGGGGCCTTGGGATACGCCAGCGGCGGCGACGCCGCCCGTGGCGATCGTTTTTTCGGTCACCACCACGCGAGGCCGGGAGCCCATGACCACGGCCGCGGCTTCGGCCACGGAGTCGGCCAGCCGTTCCCGCACCCAGGCCGCCACGAAGGCGTTGGGCGCGGTCAGTTCCAAAACGCCGTTGCGGGCCCGGGCCGCCAGCGGCTTGATCCAGAGGTTGTAGAGTCCGGGACTGAGGGTCTTTTCGAGAAGCATTTTGGTTTTGGGCCAGATCGTATCCATGCCGGGCACACTACGGACGGAGGGTCGGAGGGCAAAGGTTGATTAGCAGCCGCTTTCGGGGGCCGCCCCCCCGGATTCTCTACAGCGCAACAAGCTGTTTTCACTGTGAATTTCCGCAGGTCCAGTAGCGACGGGGATTTTCGGCCATCGCCGCGAGGCCCCGCCGGACAAGGGTTTTCAGAGGCCGGAGATTATTTTGCACATTTGTGAACGTGTTTTCCACAACACTATTTTACAATATCTCCATTTTTCTCAATCCACGTTTATTTTTTTCGTTCCCAAACCGCTTATTTTTGTGTTGACCATGGGAAAAGCCGCTTGGCCCCTACCGATCCACACTCCTCCATCTCCCACCGGTCACGCACATGTCACGAACAACACGGCAAATTCATTGGTAAAAAAAATATATACCGCAATACTTACGCCTTGCGGATATAAAACGTAAGAAACCCGTCACCGAGGCGACGGGCTTATAATACGCGTAAGAGAGTCGAAAATCGGACGTTAAGCGGGAATATTCGGATTGACATCCCGTATGGGGTAGCGGCCGCAGGAAAAACGCGCGTCTTCCGGGCAATAGCCGAGTCTTTCGCAACGCGCGCCGGCCGTGGCGAAAACCACGGGCAGCGCTTCCTTGCACAGATCGAGCATCCGCCCGGCCATGGCCCGGATCTCCCACTGGGCGCGCATGCAGCAGCGCAGCTCGAAAAAATGCAGCAGCGAGCGGCAATTCATGGTCACGACGACCTTGGTCTCGCAGGCGTTTGGCAAAACGAAACGGGCGTCCTCGTTGGCCTTGGCTCCCCGGCCGTGCTCTTGCAGGATGGCCTGCACGTCGGCGTAAGCCTCGCCGGCCGCGGCCATGGCCGCTTCGAAGCGGGCCTTGGCCTCGGGCACGGCGGCGATGCGCGGCGGCAGCACGTAATCGAAGCCGGCCGCGTCCACGTAACGTTGGGACTGCTGGGAATAGCTCGCGAGGCGGTGGCGCACGAGCTGGTGGGAAAGCGCCCGGGAAACACCGGCGACGGCGAAGGTGAAGGAAACGTGCTCGATGGGCGACTCATGGCCCGAGGCCAGGATGCGGGCCACGAAATCGGCCTGCTTTTCCCGGGCGATCTCGCCGGCGAGAAGGCGCGGCCACATGTCCGCCACATACCCGTCGTGGTAACACTGGCGAAAGGCCGCGTAGATGAGCGAGAGGGCCTCGGGGGTATGGGCAAGCAGGGTGACGGCGAGCTTCGTTGCGGGCATGTCAGTCGAGCATTCCTTGTTTGACGTGGGCGTAGGCCTTGGCCGTGGCCACCCGGCCACGCGCCGTGCGCTTTATGAGTCCGCACTGGATGAGGTAGGGCTCGTAGATCTCCTCGATGGTGCGGACCTCTTCGCTTAAGGCCACGGCCAGGGTCTTCACGCCGACCGGGCCGCCCTCGTAGTGGCGGATGATGGTTTCCAAAATCTTGCGGTCCATCTGGTCCAGGCCGTGCGGGTCCACGTCGAGGCGGGCAAGGGCTTCGCCGGCGAGCGTCTCGTCCAGGGTGGACGCGCCGGCCACCACCGCGAAATCGCGCAGCCGCCGCAAAAGCCTATTGGCGATGCGCGGCGTGCCCCGGGACCGCTGGCCGACCACCAACGCCCCGCCGGGCGTCACGCCGATGCCCAGGATGCCGGCCGAACGGGTCACGATGCGGGCCAGCTCCTCGGGGCTGTAAAATTCCAGGCGAAAAATCACGCCGAACCGGTCGCGCAAGGGCGAGGTCAAAAGCCCCAGGCGCGTGGTGGCCCCGACAAGGGTGAAGGGCTCGAGGTCGATGCGCACCGTGCGCGCCCCGGGGCCCTGGCCGATAATCAGGTCGAGCTTGAAATCCTCCATGGCCGGATAGAGGATTTCCTCCACCGCCGGAGGCATGCGGTGGATTTCATCAATAAAAAGGATGTCCCCGCGCCGCAGGTTGGTGACGATGGCGGCCAGGTCGCCGCACCGCTCGAGCACCGGTCCGGTGGTCGTGACCAGATTGACGCCGAGTTCCGAGGCCATGATCTGGGCCAGGGTGGTCTTGCCGAGCCCGGGCGGACCGTAGAGCAGGCTGTGGTCGAGCGCCCTGCCCTGCTCCATGGCGGCGTGGAGAAACACGCGCAGATTGGCGCGCAAATCGTCCTGGCCGATGAACTCGGCCAGTTTCGAGGGCCGGATGGAATCGTCCGGCCCGGCCGGCGCGCCAGATCCGCCGGGAGCGCCGGGCGCACCGGGCAGGCCAAATGTGTCGCAGTCGTTAGTCATGCCTTTTCGGATGCCAGGCGTTTGAGGGCCTGGCGCAAGGCGCCGGCCACGTCGAGATCGGGCTCGTCGTCAAGCACGGCCGTGCCCACGCGTCTGGCGTCGGCTTCAGGATAGCCGAGATTGGTCAGTCCCGCCACCACGTCGGCCAGGACCCCGCCGCCGGGGATGGGAGCCGTCACGGCGGCGGCCGTGGCGGCCTGCCCTTCCAGCTTGTAGGTCAGCTCGATGAGGATGCGCTGGGCGCTTTTCTTGCCGATGCCGGACACCTGGGTCAACGCGTCCAGGTCGGCAGTGGCCACGATGCGGGCCAGATCGTCGGCGGTATAGCGCGACAGGATGGCCAGGGCGGTTTTGGGGCCGAGCTTGGTGATGCCGATAAGGATACGGAAGGTCTCCCGGTCCTCGATGGTGGCGAAGCCGAACAGTTCGAAGGCGTCCTCGCGCACCACGGTGTGCACGAAAAGGGAAGCCTGGCCGCCCGGAGCCGGCAGCGAAGCGGCCACAGGACCCGGCAGTTCCAGCTCGTAGCCAACGCCCCCTGGGGTCAGGACGATGGCGTACCGGTCGCGGCGCACCACCACCCGTCCTTCAATGTAACCGATCATCGCGCCCCGCAAAGGCGCGTCAGCCGCCTCTGATTCAGATGACACACGGCCGCGGCCAAAGCGTCGGTCGCGTCCACGGCGAACGTTTCCCGGCATGCAAGCACCCTGCCCACCATGAAAGCCACTTGGGATTTTTCGGCCCGGCCGGTGCCGACCAGGCTTTTTTTGATGATGGTCGGTTCGTAGGAAAAAACCGGCAACCCGGCCACGGAACAGGCGGCCAGGGCCGCGCCCCGCGCCTGGCCGAGCTTCAAGGCCGTTCCCGCGTTTTTGGACACGAACACGTTTTCCACCGCCGCCTCGACCGGGGCATGCTGGCCGATCAGCTTGGCCACGGCCGTATAAATCGTGCCCAGACGCCGGCAAAAATCGGTATCCCATCCGGTGCGCACGACGCCGGCGGCCATAAGCTCCAGCACGCCCGAGCGTTCGCGCACAAAGCCGTACCCCGTGACGCGCGACCCGGGATCGAGTCCCAAGACGACCAGCTCAGCCCCGGATTGCATATCGCTTTCACGCCTCCTGCCCCGCCAGCCGTTTCCTTACCCTTCCCGGCCGATCGGAACCAGCGGAAAATGCCCGAGGGAACGCCCCGGCAACGGGCCGTCACACCGGGCTTCCGTCTTGAAGGAAAATTCCCTGACAATCCGGATTATCGCAAGGCCCGCGCCCCCCCGTCAAAGGGGGCCCGGGGGGAATTATTCTCCCCGGCGGGAAAGTCCAGAAGGGGCAGAGCCCCTTCTGGTGGTGAGGACAAGGAGAGGCAAAGCCTCTCCTTGTCTCTCCCCCTACGCCAACAGTTCGTCGGGCAGGTCGCCGTTGGTATGGACTTTCTGCACGTCGTCGTTGTCTTCGAGCATGTCGATGAGCTTTATAAGCTTCTGGCCGTTCTCCGCGTCCAGGGAGACGGTATTGGAGGGTAGCATGGAGACCTCGGCGTCATCGATGGTCATGCCGGCCGCCTCGAAAGCGCCGCTTAAGGCATCGAAATCCTCGGGCGCGCAGTGCACTTCCCAGACGTCGCCCTCGTCGGCGATATCCTCGGCCCCGTGCTCCAGGGCCACTTCCATGAGCTGTTCCTCGGTGAAGGACTCCTTGGGAAAGGAGAAGACACCCTTTTTGGCGAACATCCAGCCCACGCAGCCGGCCTCGCCCATGGACCCGCCGCCTTTGGAAAGCAGGTGGCGCACTTCGGCCACGGTGCGGTTGCGGTTGTCCGTGGCCGCCTCGACCAGGATGGCCACGCCGCCGGGGCCGTAGCCTTCGTAGAGGACCTCGTCGAAGTTTTCGCCGGCAAGCTCGCCCGTGCCCTTCTTGATGGCCTGCTCGATCTTGTCCTTGGGCAGGTTGACGGCCTTGGCCGCGGCGATGGCGGATTTGAGCCGGGTATTGAGCGCCGTATCGGCTCCGCCGGCCCGGGCGGCGAGCATAAGCTCCTTGGTCACCTTGGTGAAAAACTTGCTCTTCTTGGCGTCCTGCACCGACTTGCGGGCCTGGATATTGTGCCATTTGCTGTGTCCGGCCATCACTCCTCCTCAAATTCCTGGCGTGCCGGGTCACCCCGGCCGCCCGTATGTCATTATTCTTATGTCTTCGATCCATCCGTAGCCGCCGCGTCATCCGGGGGCAAGGGCGGCGGGTCGGGATCGGGCAGTTCCGGGACCGGCGGGCGAAAGCCCGTGGCCACGTAAAAGATTTCCTTGCTTTCGGCCCGGGAACTCTTGGGTTTGGCCACGCGGACCTTGTCGAAATAGTCCCGAAGCCCCTTCTGGAAGGCCGGGGCGTCCGGCCCCTGAAAAATCTTGACCACGAACGCGCCGCCGGGCTTAAGCCGCGTGAAGGCCACGGAAAGCGCCGCCTCGCACAGCTCCAGGGAACGGGCCTGATCCGCGAACTTGACCCCGGTGGTTTTGGGAGCCATGTCGGAAAGGACCACGTCGAAGGGGCCGAGGCGGGCAAAGGCGGCGAGGATTTCCGGCCCGGGATCGAGCATGTCACCGGTCAGGTAGGTGACGTTGCCGGGAAAGGCCGTGCCGGCTTCATTGAGATCGATGGAGAGCACCCGGCCTTTCTCCCCCACCCTGGAGGCGGCAAAAAGCGTCCAGGAGCCGGGGCAGGCCCCGAGGTCGAGCACCGCCGCGCCCGGGAAGAGCAGATGCGACTGCTTTTCGATCTCCTCGAGCTTGTAGACCGAGCGCGCGGGATAGTTATCCTGCTTGGCCTTCTTGAAATAATGGTCGCGGTACGTTTTCATGGCGGCTGCCCCGGATACCGTTATCCGAAACAGGTTTCAAGGAAAAGTCGCCCGGGCGGGGCGCGGCGAACGGGGGGCGCCCCCCCTTGACCCTCGGCCCAACAGCCTTATTTTCCGGTACATCCCGGCAAAAGGACCCAATGTATGCCCGTTATCGACCATCCGACGATACTGCGCGCCCTGAGCTGGGCCTGGGACCGGGCGGCCCGGGGACTTCCCGGCCAGGAATCGGCCCACGCCCTGGCCGCGCGCCATATGGACCCGGATGTGCCGCTCGGAGCGCGTCTCAAGAACATCATCGCCGGGCACAAGCGCAAGGCGGCGCTGTCGGGCTTTGTCGCCAACGCCGGCGGATTGGCCCTTTTGCCGGCGACACTGCCGCTCAATCTGGCCGGCACGCTTTTTTTGCAGCTGCGCATGGTCCAGGCCATAGCCATCGTCTGCGGCCACGATCTGTCCGACGCGCGGGTACGGGCGCTTTGCGGCCTGTGCCTGTGCGGGGCCAAGGCGGCCGAAGTGGCGGGCGCGGCCGGCGCGCGCCTCGGCGGCAGGCTGACGGCCGAGGCGCTGACCCAACTCGGCGGCGAGACGGCCGACCGCATCAACACGCTGGTCGGCCTGCGGCTTCTGGCCCGGCTCGGGGATGCGGGCGCGACCGGGGCAGGCCGCATAGTGCCGGTGGTCAGCGGTCTTGTCGGCGCGGCCTGGGACGCCTCGGTCACGGCCGGCATCGGCAAGGCGGCCATGACGCTCATGCCGCAGGGTCAGCCCTTTTGCGGCAAGCGCCAGGACGGGTCGTAAACTCCCTGCCTCGGCCGGCGCGAGACGTCGCCGTGCAGGCCTCGCCGGATCATAAACAACAAACGCCGGGTGAACTTGGCGGCCCAGGCATCGCAGGCCTTGTCCTGGCGAATGCGTTCGACAATGCTCTCCGCCGCCGGCGGCATTCCCTCGCGCTTGGAGATGCGGCGGCGCAGGGCGTAGTGCCCCAGCTCGTCGGCCAGCACCATGATCTTGCGAAAATTGCGCACCGAGCGGTTGACATAAATATGGTAGCGACCGTCACGATACAGCAAAAATCCCCAGCTATCGATGTCGTCGACCTCGGTGACCACGAGATCGTCGCGCTTTTCCGCCAAGGCCACAAGCTTGGTCAACAGTTCGGCCATACACTGCTCCTTCGCCCATCGCGGCAGGGATCGGCACCTTCAACAATAACGCCTGGGCCGAAAGCGTCAAGGCGGGATGGTGGTTGCGACACGTCGCGGCGAATGGTAGAAAAAAGGTCGGTCCGGAAGCGCCAAAGCCGTACCCGGGCCGGGACATCACATGGCGCTGATCGAATTCAAACGCTGTCCGCATTGCGGCAAACCCACCTGGCAGGAGTTCATCCCCCAGGCCCCTCCCGCCGCATCCTACTGGCGCTGCCGGGACTGCGGCGACCGCCGCGACGCCAAACGCATCCGCGTGGGCAATGGCGCGCTTTTAAACCATGGCCGCCTCCAGACCGAACACCTGTGCGCCGACGTGCTGATTATCGACATCAGCCGTCGCGGCACCCGGGTGTGCTGCGACGAGGATTTGCCGATCACGGTGCACATGGACCAGCGCGTGCTTTTCAATCCGCAACTCCAGCCGTTCGGCGAGCTGGCCCACTACCAACCGGGCTTCGTGCGTTGGATTCGGGACATGGAATTCGGCATCTGCTTCGAACACCCGCTGTCGCTCTCCACCAGCGACATTACGCGCATCGTCAAAAACTGATCCGGCAAGCGCCAAAGGCGTCACGCGACGGACGCCGCAGGCCATTGGCGTTGCGCCCGGGTCCCCATGCGGGTATGCTTACGGCGCGCGGCGTTTTCCCCCATAAGCCATGCCGCAAAGGAAGGTCCGACCCAGCCCATGCAGGACTACGAGAAGATACGCCATGCGGTGAAGACCGGGGACAAGATCATGGAACTTGCGGCGTCGCTCGGCCTGGACCCGGCGCGCAACACGGTCAAGGACCTGGCGGACATGCTGCTGCAAAACGCCCTGGCCCAAAGCGACGGGGAAATCCCGCCCAAAGCCTAGGCACGCCCGCTTCCGGCCTGCACCCACAGCCGAAACGCGGCCACAAAAAAGCCCGACGCCAACGCGCCGGGCCTTTGTCTCGCTCTCGCCGCCGTCCCGCCTGACGCGGGCAGGCGTCGCGAAAAAAATCAGACTTCCAGGTCGATGAGGACCGGGCCGAGAACATTGCCCATGGGCCGGGACAGAAATTCCTCCCGTTTGATCTCCTTGCCGTCGTAGAGCATATTCTCGATGTGGATGACCTTTTGCATCCAGGTGTTGTTCTCGATGGTCTTTGGAATGTCCGTCTCAATGATGCGGGCCGTGATCTTGTCGATGTCGATTTCCTCGACATCGCTGAAGGAATAGGTGTGGATGTATTCCTCGTTGTAGCCGAAACAATACAGCAGATTGTTTTTGACGAACGGCTGGAAGATCTTTTTGGCCGGATGATTCTTGACTTCGCAGTTGATCTTGTTCAGACTGACCCGAAGTTTTTCCCTCTCATTGACGATGATGTAGACAACGGGGCGGTTGCTTTCCAGAAGATCCTCGCCGGAGGAATGTATATTGTTGTCGACCCCGTGGAAAATATAGTCAATGTAACGCTCCCGGTTGGCCTCCCTGGCTTCCCGGACCATTTCCTTCTCGATGTACGAATAAAAAATGCGCTGACCGAAACCCTTGATCTCAATGTTGAACTTCATCCTCGGCCTCCTCGGCACATTCCATGGTGTTCCGGCCCTTTCCGGGAAACGGCCCCAGTCCTTCCGGCCCGGCTATCGTACTGATCCTACGCGGCTTCCGCTATCCGGTCAATTTGCCTTGCGCATCGCGGCGCTCGTTTTGAGCCTTTGCCTGCTCGCGCCGGGGGGAACCGCCCGGGCCGCCGATCCGACGGCCGCTCTGGCCCCCTTTCTCGGCGCGCCCTACCGCGACGACGGCGTGGACGATCCGGCCGGCCGCCACACCCTGTTCGCCGATCAGGCCGCCTCGTTCCCCACAGCCGGCTACAACTGCAGCGGCTTCGTGACCACGGCCTCCCGGAGGCTCCTCGGCCGCCCATTGCCCCTCGATGCGGCGCGCCACGACCGCAAGGGCGATTCCGGCCCCGGCAGTCCGCGCGGCCAGGACTGGGACTTCGGCTACGATCTGCTTTTAAACATCACCGACGGGCTCCCGCGCCGGGTGCTGCCCCCGAACGCCCCAACAAGCGACCCGGCCGCCCTGGACGCTTCCCGCTTTCGCGGCTTTCCCCTGCACGACAAAGCGTCCTTTGACGCGGCCCTGAACGCCCTGCGACCCGGCGAGATGGCCGTTATAGCCTTCAGCAAGGAAAGAAAGGGGCGACTCTACTACTACCACGTCGGGCTTATCGTCAGCGACGGCCAGGGGCGCAGATTTCTCTACCACGCCACGCCCGGCCACGGCGTCCATCGCCTGGAGATATCCTCCCCGACGGGCATGGCCGCCTTTGGCAGGGAATTCGCCGAAAAGCGCTTCGGCGACAAGCGGGTGCTGCTTGTCGCCGTGCCCCTTCCCCGCTGACCTACGCGCGCGGGAAAAGCCGCGCGCCCCCGGGCGCATCCTCGACCCGGTAGCCGAGCCCCTCGATATCCGAGCGAATCGCGTCGGCCTTGCCGAAATCCTTGGCGTTTCGCGCCTGTTCCCGGGCCGCGACCAACTTGGCCACCGGCGCGGGCCACTCGCGCGTCGCCACCGGCAGACAGGCGGGATCGAGCAGGCCCAGCACGCCGTCGGCCGAACCGAGCGCGCCGGCAAGGCGGGCGGCATCGGCCGGAGTCAGGGAACCGGCGGCAATGAGCCCGTTGGCGAACCGGCAGAAGGCGAAAAGCTGGGGCCAAAACTGGAATACGGCCAGATCGTCGGCCACGGCCGCATCCAGGGACTGGGTCAGTTTTTCGGCTTCGGCCGCGACCGTATCCGAGGCCTTGCCGCCACCCGCCGCTATCAGTCCGAGATTGGCGGCCAGTTCCTGCACCCGGTTGCGGTTTTTCTCCCACATCCGCAACGCCTCGGGCACGGCGCAAAGCGGCTTGCGGTAGCCGACCGAAAGCAGCCAGGCCCGAACGGCCAGGGGATGGACGCCAAGGGCCAGCAAATCGGCCAGATCGGCCGCGCCGGCCTCCTCGCCCTCCCGGCCGGCCACCCGCCCGCCGACCAGCCAGGCCGCCGGGGAAAGCCCCGCCCCGACCGACCAGATGGCCCGCAGGTTTTCCAGATGGGGAAAGGTCTTGTCCTCGTCGGTCAAAACCACCGTCACGGCGGGCAGGGCTTTGACGGCCGCCGCCGCCATCTGGAGAAACCAGCTCGGCCGCACGTTGCCCCAGGGCGTGGACAGCGCGTCGCCAGCCTTGAGATCCTTGAGGCTCACGCGTTTGAGCAGCGTGAAATCCTGCGGATTGTCCTTGGCGTAGGCCAGCAGGTCCACGGTCTTGCCGAGGGCCAGCTTGGTCATGTCCGTGCCGAGCAGCCCGCCGTAGGCCTTGTCGCGGGCCACGTCGAAATAGACGCTGCGCAGCTTTTCGTAGGCTAGGCCCTTGCTCATGAGCTTTCGCGTCATGGCCAACGCCTCGTCGAGGGCCTCCCCGGCCAGGGGGAAACGGGCGTCGGCCACACCGAGCGCGGCGGCGCGGGCCGCCACCTGGTCCCGGGCCTTGGCCGCGAATTCACGGCACTTGACCCCGGCCGCGCGCGAGGCATCGAGACAGCGGTCCTCCAGGTCGGCCAGGCCCACGGCCAAAACCGGCCGGCCGCCGCCGCGCGCCAGGGTGCGGCGCAGGACGTCCAGGGTCACCACCCGCCGCCAGGCGTCCAGATCGCCTGGCGCGGCCAGGGGCGGACCAAAAGTGAAGAGTCCGGGCGTGGCCCCGGCCGGATCGAGATAGGCCGGCTCGGCCGCGCCCACGCCGCCGAGCGCCACGCCCTTTTTCTCGGGCGAAGCGAAAAGCGTGGTGGAAAGATACCGTTCGCCGCCGTCGGGCAGGATGGCGACCACCAGCCCGGAATCAAGCTTTCCGGCCAGATCCGCGGCAACGGCCATGGCCGCGCCGCCGCTCATGCCCACGAGCAGGCCCTCTTCGCGGGCCAGCCGCCGGGCCATGGCAAAGGCGTCCTCGTCCTCCACCGACGCGATGACGTCCAGGGCGCGCTTGTCGAAAATCCCCGGCGGATAGGACTCCTGCATGTTCTTGAGTCCCTGGATCTTGTGGCCGGGATGGGGCTCGACCGCCACGACTTTGACGGAGGGCTTCAGTTCCTTCAGTTTTTTGACCAGTCCCATGGCCGTGCCCGAGGTGCCGAGCGCCACCACGACATGGGTGACCGCCCCTCCCGTCTCCTCGAAAATCTCCACCGCCGTCGCGTTGTAATGCGCCGCGATGCTGGCCGGGTTGTTGAACTGGTCCATGAGGACGTAGGTTTCCGGCTCCTCGCGGGCCAGCCTGTAGGCTTCCTCAATGGCTCCGTCCGTGCCCAGGTTGCCCGGGGTCAGCACGATTTCCGCACCGTAGGCGCGCAGGATGCGCTTGCGCTCCTCCGAGGCCGAGGCCGGCATGAGGAGTTTGAGTTTATAACCTTTTACAGCGCAGACCATGGCCAAACCGATGCCGGTGTTGCCCGAGGTGGCCTCGATGACCGTTCGCCCGGGCTTCAGATCCCCCGAGCGTTCGGCCGCCTCGATCATGGCCAGGCCCACCCGGTCCTTGATCGAGCCGCCGGGATTGCGCATCTCCACCTTGGCCGCGAGCGTCACGGCGGGATTGGGATTAAGGCGCGTCATGCGCACAAGCGGGGTCATGCCCACCAGGGAAAGGACATTGTCGTGGATCATCGGTGCCTCACGGATTGGAACCGGACCTGTCCGGCTGGCAAAGTGGTAGGCAAAAAACGGCCAACCGGCAAGAGTGGCAGGATTATTGCTTCGCTTGCGGCATCCCATCAAAGGACGACGCCATGCGCATCAACATCTTTTTAGCCGACAATCTCACCGCCCTGGCCGAGGCCAAGGCCCCGGTGGCCGAATGGCTGGCCCAAAACGCTCCGGCGCCGGAAAACATCATCCCGCGCATTTTCGAGAACCAGCACGGCATCGTCGACTGGCGCATCGGGGAAAACCGCAGCCTGTTTTCGGCCGCGCACCCGGCCGTCCTGTACCGTGACTGGCGCCCCAAGGACAAGGTCGAGGGCGGAGCCACGGTCATCATCGGCACGGCGCTCGGCTACGGACTCAACCATGTTCTGACCGGCACGCCCGTCTCCCACAAGGTGCTCGTGGTCGAACCCCGGCCGGAAATGCTGGTGGCCTGCCTGGGCCAGACCGACTACCGGCCGTTTCTGGCCGCCGGCAAGCTGGCCTTTCTGCCGCCGGACCCGAAGGTGGTGGAAAAGGCGCTCGCCTCCCTCGACGTGAGCTTCCTTTTCGCCCGCATCAACCTGCGAAGCGACCTGCCAAGCACCCAGATCGGCCCGGAATACGCCCAGGCATCGGCCATGGTGCGGGCCAAGCTCGAAAGCCTGTCCGTGGAGCTGACCACGCTGCGTCACAAGCAGGAAACCATGGTCGGCAACGAGCTGCGCAACTACTCGCGCGCCATGGAGGACGGGAGCCTTTCGCGCATGGCCGGCATGGGCCGGGGCGTGCCCGCGGTGCTCCTCGGCGCGGGGCCGTCTCTGCCGCGCTTCGTGCCGACCCTTTTGCGCCACCGCGACAAGGCCCTTTTCGTCGCGGCGCTGCAAACCCTGCCCGTCCTCGAACGCCTGGGCCTTGCGCCCGACCTGTGCCTGGGGCTCGACTACAACGACACCATGCTGCGAAGCCTGGACAATCTCCAGGACATCAGCTTCGCCGCCGATATCCCGCTCATCTATTCCACCAAGATGCAGCCGGCCGTGCTCGAGCGCTACCCCGGCCCGACCATCCCGATGTGGACCCAGGGCGGCATCGCCACCTTCGTGCTCAAGGACCAGGAGCTGGTGCTCGACGCCGGCGGCAACGTGGGCGTGACCCTGGAGCGCTTCCTCACCTGGGCCGGAGCCGACCGCTTCATCATGGTCGGCCAGGACCTGGCCTGGAAGAACGGCTCGACCCACGCGGCGGGCCACCACAGCGCGGGCGGCAACTACACCTTTTCCCCGCAGCACGACGTCCGGCTCAAGGACATAAGCGGCGAGGACATCTACACCCACCACGGCTTCCTGGCCGCCAAGCGGGACATCGAAAAGGACATCGCCGCCTCAGGCGCGAAGTTTTACAATCTCTACGGCGGCGGCGTGGTCATCAAGGGCGCGATCAACATCGGCCCCGAAGACCTGGAACGCGTGGACATCCTGCCAAACGGCAACGCCGCCCGGGAAATGTTTCTGGGAGCCCTGGCCCGGGCCGCCCGGCCACGGGCCAAGCCGGTCTTTTCGCCCAAGGCCGAATCCTGGGCCACGTCGCTCAAAAACGTCTCGCGCCGCCTGGAAAAGCTCATCCGCAAGGCGGACAAACATCAAAGGGAAATCAAGGAACTGCTCTCCCAAATCCAGTTCTTCATGCGCCACGATCCGCTTTACATGCCCTACCTCTACAACGAGATCATGGACATGGCCGGGCTGATCCATACGCACAAAAGCTATGGCGCCAAAGAATTGACGGCGTTCAAAGCCATCCGCCGCCGCGTGGTGACGAAAATCCGGGAAATCGACGCCCGCCTCGGCCCATCCGACTCCTGGGCGGCGTAGTTACGGGGAGGAAGAGAAGCCTCCGGCGGCCGGGGGGAAACTTTTTGAAAAAAGTTTCCCCCCGGACCCCCTTCAAAAACTTTCAAAGGGGCACATGGCAACTTGGGAAAGGAATTAAGAAGGGAGCATGGCCGGCCCATGGGAAAATAACAGGAAGAAATCAGCGTTTTCTACCGGCTTCCACGATGTGCCGGAGTTGCACGGCGGCCTCACGCGGATCGGTAGCCGAACAGATCGCCGAGACCACGGCCACGCCCGCGACGCCCGTCTCCATGACCTCCCGGGCATTGCCTTCCTTGATCGCGCCGATGGCCACCACCGGCACTTCGGACAGGGCAAGCATGGCGGCCAGCCCGGGAAGCCCTTGCGGCGCGCCGGCATCCTTTTTGGTGGCTGTGGCGAAAACAGGTCCGGCCCCGAGATAATCCACAGGCATGCCCCGGGCAGCGCGGGCCTCGTCCTCGCCCGTCACCGACAGCCCGATGATGGCCTTTGCCCCCAAAAGCGCCCGGACATCGGCCGGATGCATATCGTCCTGGCCCACATGCACGCCGTCGGCCCCGGCGGCGAGCGCCACGTCCACTCTATCGTTTATGAGAAGCGGCACGCCGCGCGGGCGGGTAACGCCAAGTACGGCTCGGGCCAGTTCCACGAATTCCCGCGTCGCGGCGGTCTTTTCCCGCAACTGCACCATGGTCGCGCCGCCGGCCACGGCCAGCCCCACCACGTCGAGCAGTTCCCGGCCCAAAAGAGCCGGCCGGTCCGTGACCAGATAGACCCCGAGGTCGAAAGCGGGCCGGCTCACGGCAGCACCCGCGCCCCGGCCGCGATGTCGGCCTCGGTCAGGGTGTAGAGGATATCGAGGAAGCGGACGAAAAAACTGCCCGGCCCGGCCGCGCCGGCGGCGGCGAGTCCCCCGGCGGCCGCCATCACGGCCATGGCATGGACCGTGGCGGCGAGCGCGTCCCGGTTGACGGCCAGAAAAGCCCCGACAAAGGCCGTGGCCGTGCAACCAAGGCCGGTCACCCGGGGCATGAGGGCATGGCCGCCGGCCAGGGTGATGCCGCTTTGGCCGTCGGTCGCAACGTCGAGTTCACCGCTGACGCAGACCACGCAATCGCGCTTTCGGGCCAACGCGGCGGCGGCATCGGCCGCGTCCAGGCTGGCGTACATGCTGTCCACGCCCCGGGAAGCGGCCATGCCGCCGGCCAGGGCCAGAATCTCCGAGGCATTGCCCCGGATGGCGGTCACCGGCCCGGCCTCGAGCATGCGACGGGCCACCTCGCGCCGCCAGGGCGTGGCTCCGGCGGCCACGGGATCGAAGGCCACGGGCACGCCGGCCTCCCGGGCGGCGTCGGACGCGGCCAGCATGGCGGCCACGTTCTCCTCCCCCGGGGTGCCCATGTTGCACACCAGCGCCCCGGCCACGGCGGCAAGCTGGGCGGCGTCGGCCGGATGATGGGTCATGGCCGGCGATGCGCCGAGGGCGAGAAGCGTATTGGCCGTGGTGTTGGTGACGACGTTGTTGGTGACGTTGACGACAAGCGGCTGGGTTTCACGGATGCGGGCCAGATCGGCAAAGGCGGCCGAAGCAAGGTTCATAGAAGGTACATCCTTATGCGGCTGTTCAAAAATCCTGATTGGTTGGCCGGCGAAAGGGTGCGGGGACGCGCGCGGCGCATATTTGAAGAATACGCCTTCGCGTCCCCGCACCCTTTCGCCGGCCCTGGCCATCTGGTCCATGCGCGGCAACAATCCATGCCCATCGGATTTTACCCGGAGGGGAAAACGAATTTGTTATCCCCAGTACGCTGGGAAAAGTCCTTCATCCACTGCCAAGCGGAGGAAACACAGCATCAATCCCCTTTAAAAGGTTTAGGAAGGGGAGAGCGCGAGAGGGGAAACCCTTTGCAAAAGGGTTTCCCCTCTCGCACCTTCCTTACTTTCTCCTCCCCTCCCCTAACCCTTACACAAACACCAATTCGCCGTCGCGGACGTCGACGGTCACGCTCTGGCCGTCGGACACCTGGCCGCCGATGAGCGCCTTGGCCAGGGGCGTTTCCACGTGGGCTTGCAGGTAGCGCCGCAGGGGCCGCGCGCCGAAGACCGGGTCGTAGGCCGTCTCGGCGATATAGGCCTTGGCGACGTCGGTCAACTCCAGGCTGATCTTGCGATCGGCCAAACGGGCCCGCAGGCCGCCGAGCATGAGCTCCACGATAGCCGCGATCTGTTCGCGAAGGAGCGGCTTGAAGAGCACGATCTCGTCCACGCGGTTTAAAAACTCCGGCCGAAACTGGCCGCGCAGCGTGTTCATGACCTGCTCGGCCACGCCGGGCCTAAATTCCCCGGAGGGATCGATGCCGTCGAGCATGTACTGGGCCCCGAGGTTCGAGGTCATGATGATGATCGTGTTCTTGAAATCCACGGTACGGCCGTGGCTGTCGGTGAGCCGGCCGTCGTCGAGGATTTGCAGGAGCGTGTTGAACACGTCGCTGTGGGCCTTTTCGATCTCGTCGAAGAGCACCACGCTATAAGGCTTTCTGCGCACGGCCTCGGTCAGCTGGCCGCCCTCGTCGTAGCCGATGTAGCCCGGAGGCGCGCCGATGAGCCGGGCCACAGTGTGCCGCTCCATGTATTCGGACATATCCAGGCGCACCATGTTCTCCTCGGTGTCGAAGAGCGCGGCGGCGAGCGTCTTGCAGAGCTCGGTCTTGCCCACACCCGTGGGGCCGAGGAAAATAAACGAACCGATGGGCCGGTGGGGGTCCTTGAGCCCCGCCCGCGCGCGCAGCACGGCGTCGGCCACGGCGGTGACGGCCTCGTCCTGCCCGACCACCCGGGCATGGAGCAGGTCGGCCAGGCGCAAGAGCTTCTCGCGCTCGCTCTCCATGAGCCGCGTGACCGGGATGCCCGTCCAGCGGGAGATGACCATGGCCACGTCGTCCGGGCCGACCTCTTCGCGAATAAGCCGCGTGCCGCCGGCGGCCTTGGTGATGGCCTCCTCCTGGCCGGTCAGCTCCTTTTCCAGGTTGGCCAGCGTGCCGTAGCGCAACTCGGCGGCCCGGTTGAGGTCGTAGGCCCGCTCGGCCTCCTCGATGGCCAGCCGCGTTTTCTCGATGTCTTCCTTGATGCGCCGCAGCCCCTCGACCGCGCCCTTTTCCTTTTCCCACTGGGTCAGGTAGCCGGACTGCTCCTCCTTGAGATTGGCCAGCTCTTCCTCGAGCTTTTCCAGGCGCTCGCGCGAGGCCTTGTCGGTTTCGCGCTTCAGCGCCTCGCGCTCGATTTCCAGCTGCATGACCTTGCGGTTGATCTGGTCCAACTCGGCCGGGAGCGAATCGATCTCCGTGCGGATCATGGCCGCGGCCTCGTCGATAAGGTCGATGGCCTTGTCCGGCAGCTGCCGGTCGGAGATGTAGCGCGAGGACAAAACGGCCGCCTCGACCACGGCCGAGTCGCTGATGCGCACGCCGTGGTGCACCTCGAAACGCTCGCGAAGGCCGCGCAGGATGGAGATGGTGTCCTCCACGCTCGGCTCGTCCACGAAAACGGGCTGGAAGCGGCGCTCAAGGGCCGGGTCCTTTTCGATGTACTTGCGGTACTCGTCGAGTGTCGTCGCGCCGATGCAGTGAAGCTCCCCGCGCGCCAGCATGGGCTTGAGCAGGTTGCCCGCGTCCATGGAGCCCTCGGTCTTGCCCGCGCCGACGATGGTATGCAGCTCATCGATGAAAAGGATGATGCGCCCTTCGGAAGTCTGCACTTCCTTGAGCACGGCCTTGAGGCGCTCCTCGAACTCGCCCCGGTATTTGGCCCCGGCGATCAGCGAGCCCATGTCCAGGGCGAAAATGGTCTTTTCCTTGAGGCCCTCGGGCACGTCCTTGTTGACGATGCGCATGGCCAGGCCTTCGACGATGGCCGTCTTGCCCACGCCGGCCTCGCCGATGACGACCGGGTTGTTTTTCGTGCGCCGCGACAAAATGCGGATGACGCGGCGGATTTCCTCGTCGCGGCCGATGACCGGGTCGATTTTGCCCTTTTTGGCGGCGTCCACAAGGTCGCGGCCGTACTTGGTCAGCGCCTCATAGGTGCCCTCGGGGTCGGCCGAGGTGACGCGCTGGCCGCCGCGAATCTCGGTCAGGGCGGCCAGGACGCGGTTTTTGTCCACGCCAAGGGACTTGTTGACCTGGCCGGCCAGGGTCGAGGGCGGCTCGTCCAGAAAGGCCAAAAACAGGTGTTCGACGCTGACGTATTCGTCTTTCAGGTGCTTGGCCAGATCCTGGGCCTTGACCAGGATCTCGTTAAGGCGCGGGGTCACGTAGACCTGCCCCGGCTGGGACCCGGGGCCGCTGACCTTGGGCAGCCTGGAAAGCCCCTTTTCCAGCTCGGCCAGATAGGTATCGGTATTGTAGCCGGCCTTGTCGAGGATGCGCGGCACAATCCCCTGTTCCTGGGTGAGCAGGGCGTAGAGCAGATGCTCGGCGTCGACCTGCTGCTGCCCCATGCGCACGGCCGCGGCTTGGGCCTCGCTTATGGCCTGCTGGGATTTCTGCGTAAACTTATTGAGATCCATGGTGTACCCTCCCAAATGCATGCATCAGAGATAAGAACACATCCGCATCGTGGCAATATCGAAAGATGAAAAAAGAATATGCGAGAGGGAAAATCCTTTGAAAAGGGCAGTATCCCCTCTCGCGCTCTCGCCTTCCTAAACTTCATTCCTTAAAAAATATGACACAAGATTATTCCTTAATTAAAGAATAAGCATTACAGGAGTCGATTGAGCTCGCGCACCTTATTTTCCAAATAGTCGATGCGTTCGATCAGATCGACCACAATACTCGCCCCGAGCAGCGGAAGTTCGAAATCACGGCGGATGCGTTCCAGCTTGCGCAACCGGTAAAGGTCGCTCGTCCTGAAGAGGTACGCATCGGCCGTGGTGCGTTCCGGGGTAATCCAGCCCAGTTCGATCAATTCTCCCACAACGGTCGGATGCAGCCCGGTCAGTTCCTGGAGCTGGGCGAAGCTGATGCGTTCGGACCGGGCGGGCACGGCGGAGACAACGACTTGCTTGATGTCCATGACGACCTCGCTATGGGCGCTAAAACGTCCGGGGATTGAAATCCGTACTGGCCGCGGCAAGCTTTTCCCAAAGCTCGCGCTGCTCGTCCGCGACCTTGGGCGGGACCTGCACCATCAGCCGCACGAGCTGGTCCCCGCGCTGGCCCCGGCCGCCAAGCCCCTTGCCGGCCAGCCGCAGCTTGCGGCCCGACGAGGAACCGGCCGGTATCTGCATCTCCACCGCCCCATCCAGGGTCGGCACCCGGACCTTGGCCCCAAGGGCCGCCTCCCATGGCGTCAGCGGCAAATCGAGGATCACGTTGCCTTCCTCGAGCTTAAAAAGCGCATGCGGCAAGATCTTGACCTTGAGGTACAAATCCCCGGGCTTGCCGCCGGCCCGGCCCGGATTGCCCTGGCCGGACAGGCGGATCTTGCCGCCCTCGCGCACCCCGGCCGGGATGTTGACGTTAAGCGTCTTGGTGCCAAGGCGCGGCGAACCGTCGGGGCCGATGGTCTGCTCCTGCAGGCTGATGGTCTTGGCCCCGCCCCGGTAGGCTTCCTCCAGGCTCAGCTCCAAGGTGGCGTTGACGTCCGAACCGCGCGCCGGGCCGCGCGAGTAGCCCCCCGCGCCGCCAAAGCCGCCGGCCCCGCTGAACCCGCCGAAGGGACCGCCCTGCGTAAACCGGGCCCGACCGCCGCCGCCGCCCATGCCGCCGCCGAAGATCGTCTCGAAAAAGTCGGAAAAAGCCCCGGCGTCGAACTGCTGGCCGCCGGCGCCGCCAAAGTTATAATGCGCGTTCTCGAATCCAGGGGGCCGCTGGAAATTCTGGCCGTGCTGCCAGTTGGGCCCCAGGGAATCGTAGAGCTTGCGCTTTTCGGGGTCCTTGAGGACCTCATAGGCTTCGTTGAATTCCTTGAATTTCTTCTCGGCCTCGGGATCGTTGGGATTGAGGTCGGGATGGTGCTTGCGCGCCAGTTTCTTGAACGCCTTGGAGATCTCGTCCTGGCTCGCCGTCTTGGATACGCCGAGGAGTTTATAGTAATCCTTGTATTCCACGCTCATAAGGGCAACATCTCCCGTTTGTCCGGCTGGTTTTCCGGTAAGTTTACATAATAAGTCGGCATGCTATTCCGTCAACCATCCCGGCCGATTATACGCGCAAGAAACGGCAGTGCCAGTATTATCCCAGGATACGGCCAAAAGCCAGCACGGGCTGGGTTCGCGCACCTTTCGTCCCTTTCCGAGCGGTACGCCCTTAAGCGCCGAAAGCAAGGCGTCGGCAAGGTCTATAGCGCCAACAGGCGAGAGCCCTCGCCCGCCGCGCCATCCCTTGCCAAGGCCGGGCCTTGCCGGTAGCTTCCCCGGCCATGTCAGCAAAAGCTTCAAAGGACGGCAACCACCCCTTTGCCGACGCGCTTAAGGGCGTGAAGGTCGCCAAGAAAAAACATCTGCCCGAACACGTGGCCAAGGCCGTTGCCGTCGCCGCCAAGCCGGCGACGCCGCAGGAAGAAGACGAATCCGATTTTTTCAGGGCCATGTCCGGCGTGGACAGGCTCGACCGGGAAAAGACCAAGGGCCGCGACGTGCGCCCGGCCGCGCCGCCTCCGCCCCCGCCCCCCCCGGTCGACGACGAGGCCAAAGCCCTTGCCGCCCTGCAGGACCTCGTTTCCGGCAAGGTGGAATTCACCCTGGAATACAGCGACGAATACGTGCAGGGATTCGTCACTGACCTCGATCCCAAGGTCTACCGCCAGTTGCGCGCCGGCCAGTATTCGCCCGAGGCCCATCTCGACCTGCACGGGCTCAACATCGACCAGGCCAATTTGACGCTTTTGCATTTCGTGCGCGAGCACTACCTTGCCGGCAAGCGCTGCCTGCTCGTCATTCCCGGACGCGGCTCCAACTCGCCCGGCGGCGTGGCCGTGCTCAAGGAAGAACTCAAGACCTGGCTCACACGCGATCCGCTCAAACGCGTGGTCCTGGCCTTCAGTACGGCCCTGCCGCGACACGGCGGCGCGGGAGCGCTCTATGTGCTTTTGCGCAAATTCAAAAAGACCAAGGGGAAAGTCCGCTTCGAAAAGGACTGGCCCGACATCCGCTGACGCCCGGACGCGCCCGCCGGCCCGCCTCCCTTGACTTTCCGGGATCGCTTTGCAACAGGTGGGCACTTTTCATCGGAGGCCTTCATGCAGCTTTTCAACACCATGGCCCGGGCCAAGGAGCCCTTCTCCCCGCTTCACCCGTGTAAGGTGGCCATGTACGTCTGCGGCATCACCGCCTATGACCTGTGCCACATCGGGCACGCCCGTTCGTCCGTGGTTTTCGACGTGCTGGTGCGCTACCTGCGCCACCTGGGCTACGACGTCACCTTCGTGCGCAACTTCACGGACGTGGACGACAAGATCATCAAGAAGGCCGCAAGCGAGGGCGCGACCTGCGCCGGGATCGCCGAACGCTACATCGCCGCTTTTTACGAGGACATGGACAAGCTCGGCATTCTTCGCGCCGACGCCGAACCCCGGGCCACCGAGTACGTGGCCGCCATGGCGGACATGGCCGAGCGTCTGATCGAAACGGGCCACGCCTACCGCACTCCGTCCGGAGACGTCTATTTCCGGGTGCGCTCCTTTGCCGACTACGGCAAGCTGTCCGGCCGCGACATCGAGGATATGCGCGCCGGGGCGCGGGTCGCGCCGGGCGACGAGAAGGAAGACCCCCTCGACTTCGCCCTGTGGAAGGCGTCCAAACCCGGCGAGCCGGTCTGGGAAAGCCCGTTTGGCCCGGGTCGGCCGGGCTGGCACCTGGAATGCTCGGTCATGAGCGAAAAGCTTCTGGGGATTCCCTTCGACATCCACGGCGGCGGCCAGGACCTCATCTTTCCGCACCACGAAAACGAGATCGCCCAGAGCGAGGCGGCCACAGGCAAGGAATTCTGCCGCTTCTGGGTGCACAACGGCTTCGTGCGCATCAATACCGAGAAGATGTCCAAGTCCCTTGGCAACTTCATCACCATCCGCGACATCTACAAGCGCTACCTGCCGGAAGTGCTGCGCTTTTTCCTCGTCGCCTCCCACTACAGAAGCCCGCTGGATTACTCCGACCAGGCCCTGGACGAGGCGGAAAAAGGCATCAAACGGCTTTACGCGGCCAAGGGGCAGATGGAACAGGCGCTGACGCGCGCCAAATGGTCCGGGACCAAGCTTCCGGCGGAAATCGCCGAGGAGCTGGCCAGGCACGAGCAGGGCTTTATCGCCGCCATGGACGACGACTGCAACACGGCCCAGGCGCTCGGGCACGTGTTCGGCGCGGTGCGGCTGGCCGGGCGGCTCCTGGAAGACAAGACGCTGGCCAAGAGCGCCGAAACGGCCGACATCCTGCGCCGCATCCTGGCGGACTTCGAGACATGGTCAGGCATCCTCGGCGTGTGCGGCCGGGACAGCCGGGAATTCCTGGACGCGCTCAAGGCCTGCCGCGCCGCGCGCCTGGGCATCGACCCGACCCGGGTGGACGCCCTCGTGGCCGAGCGCCAGGATGCGCGCAAGGCCAAGGACTTCCCCCGCTCCGACGCCATCCGCGACGAGCTGGCGACCCTCGGCGTCACGGTCATGGACACCCCCACCGGGCCGCAGTGGGACGTGGCCTAGAAAGCCGCCTCCGCCCAGGGCCATGCCGGCGCGCCTCGTCTATATCCACCACGACTGCTTCATCGTGGAAGCCGACGGCAAAACCCTGCTCTTCGACTACCCCGCTCCAAGCTATCTCCCCGAAGCGGCGGCCGCGGCCGCCGCTTCGCATTTGGACGGCGCGAACCTCACGGTTTTCATCTCCCACTCCCACGACGACCATTTCAACCCCGATATCCTAAACGCCACGCGCCGTACGGCCACACGCCGGTTCGTGGCGTCCGACGACGTGGCCGATCTCTACGCCGACCGCCTGCCGGCGGACACGCTGGTCATGGAGCCGGACATGGTCAAGGATGTGGACAGGATGCGCATCGAAGCCCTGGAGAGCAACGACATGGGGCTGGCCTACCTGATCGACGTCGCCGGGCTTCGGGTCTATTTCGGCGGGGACTTGGCGCTTTGGGACTGGCCCGGGCAATCACCGGCGGCCAGGCGGGCGGTCGGCATGTCCTGGCGGCTGGCGCTCAAACGCATCGCCGCCAAGCCCGTGGACATCGCTTTCTCCAACATGGACCCGAGACTCCCGAGCCTTTCCGGCGCGCCGCAATTCGTGGGAACGGTCAGGCCCCGCGTCTTCGTGCCCATGCATGTAAACGGAAAGACGCACTACCTCGACCGCTTCGCCCCGCAACTCACCCACCCGGACGTCACCCTTTTCCACTACGCCAATGCCGGTGATGTATTGGAAGTTTGAAGAAGGAAAGAGAATGCGAGAGGGGGACCCTTTTTGAAAAAAGGGTCCCCCTCTCGCGCTCTCCCCTTCCAAAAACTTTTAACGATTACAGACCAATAACGACAATAAGTTGTAACCATTGGAAGTCTTTGGGAGGGGGGTCCGGGGGG
>NZ_AECZ01000044.1 GCF_000179555.1 Solidesulfovibrio fructosivorans JJ] | reverse complement strand
CTTACGATTACAGGTGATGTAACGCTATCACTCTGTAACCGCCAAAAGTCTTTGGAAAGGGGGTCCGGGGGAAACCTTTCTTCAGAAAGGTTTCCCCCCGGTCTCTTTTCCGCGCCTTTTCCCGTTTACCCCCCGATGCCCACGATGGCCCGGGTGACGGCGTAGCCGCCCGCGGCCAGCCAGACGAACAACAGCCCGGCCAGGACGAACGGCTTGGGGCCGACCAGCCGCACCTTCGACCAGCTCGTTTCCATGCCCAGGGCGCACATGGCCATGGTCAAAAGGAAGATGTCCAGGTCGTTGATGCGCGAAACGGCTTTCGGCGGCACGATGCCCAGGGAGTTGATCCCGATGCAGGCGATGAAAAGCAGTGCGAACCAGGGGAAGCTGCGCAGGTTGTGCCCGCGTTTGGCGCGGCTGGCCTTGGCGGCATCCGCATGCCCGTCCTTGTCCGGGAACCGCGCGACCCACACGCCGAGGAGCACGAGCAGCGGGGCGATGAGCATGACCCGCAGCATCTTGGTGATGACCGCCGTGTCGCCGGCGACCGAAGACACCGCCCGTCCGGCCGCCACGGCATGGGCCACCTCGTGGATGGTGCCGCCGACGAACATGCCGTAGCCGCGCTGGGTCAGGTCCAGCAGGCCGTGGTTGTACAGCGCCGGATAGACGAACATGGCCAGCGTGCCGAAAACGACCACCGTGCCCACGGCGATGCTGCTTTCATGGGACTTCGCCTTGACCACGGGTTCCACGGCCAGGACCGCCGCAGCGCCGCACACGGCGCTGCCCGCCGCCGTCAGCATGGCCAGCCGGCGCGGCATGCCGAAAACCTTGGTCCCGAGCAGCGTGCCGCCGAGAAAAGTGGTGGTGAGCATGATCGCGCCCACGGCGAACCCGTCCAGACCCACCCTGGCCAGGTCCTGGAAGGTGAGGCGGAATCCGTAGAGCACGATGGCCGCGCGCAAAAGCCCCCGCGACGAGTAGAGCACGCCCGGCAGCCAGTTGGCCGGCAGATGCCCCCGCAGGGTGTTGCCGTAACTTATGCCCAAGGCGATGCCGACGATAAGCGGACTGAGCCCCAGTGATGCGACATAGCCCCATTGCGACAGTTGCCAGGCGGTGCTGGCGAATAACGCCACAAAGAGAAGGCCGTTTAAAAGATGGACGGTTTTTTCATTGAAGACGGCGGACGTGGATTGCATACGGCGACAGGCTCCTGTTTCCATGCGTTACTTCGGACGAAGCCTGTCTACTGCGCCGGTCGGACCCATTCAAACGGATAATGCTTGTTCTTTTGACAAGCAAATCTTATCGAATCCGCCATGACGCTACGACATCTGGAAATTTTTTTGGCCTTGGCCGCGACGCCGCACATGCGCGACGTCGCGGCGCGGCTCTTCGTGTCCCAGGCCGCCGTGTCGAGCGCCCTGCGCGATTTCGAGGCGGAACTCGGCGTGACGCTTTTCGACCGCATCGGCCGGGGCATCCGCCTCAACGAGAAGGGACGGCTGCTCGAAAGCCGGCTGGCGCCGCTTTTTTCCCAGCTCACCGATATCTTCGGCTACGTAGCCCGCGACAGCATGGCCGGACATGTCCGCGTCGGCGCGTCCACCACCCTGGCCGATTATGTGCTGCCGCAGATCCTCTATGACTTCCAGACGCGCTACGAGCACGTCGCCATCACCTGCGAGTCGGGCAACACCGCCGACATCGTCCAGCACATCGAGGCCGGAAGCCTGGATATCGGATTCGTGGAAGGCGACGTGCGCAGCCTGCTCGTCCGCGCCGCGCCGCTTTTGCGGGAACGGCTGGTGGTGGTCACTTCCGACCGCCATCTGGCCGCCGCCGGTCCCCAGCCCATGGCCAGACTCATGGGCCGGCGGTGGCTCATGCGCGAACAGGGTTCGGGCACGCGGGAAACCTTTCTGTCCCGCCTTTTTCCCCTGGATCTGCGGCCCGAACTGTTCCTCGAATTCGACAACAACGATTCCATCAAGGCGGTGCTCGAAAATCCCGACACCCTGGCCTGCCTGTCGCCCCTGGTGGTGGCCCGGGAACTGGCCTCGGGCGAGCTTTTCGCCGTCCCCATCGCGGACGTCGCCTTCGAGCGGGTGTTCTCGCGTGTCATGCACCGGGACCGCATCGCCTCGCCGTTGCTCGACGCCGTCAGCACGGCCGTCAACAACCGGCTGCAAGCGCACCAATCGGAGGCGGGGGGGGAGAAGGAGGAGGATGGGAAGCGTGTGCGAGAGGGGGACCCTTTTTGAAAAAAGGGTCCCCCTCTCGCGCTCTCCCCTCCCAAAAACTTCTAACGGTGACGGACTGTTATCGTTAAAAGTCTTTGGAAAGGGGGTCCGGGGGGAGAACCTTTCTGCAAGAAAGGTTTCCCCCCGGCTTCTTCGCATCCCTCACACCGGCTTGACGATGGCGGCCACGGCGTCGGCCAGGGCGTCTTTGCCCGAGGCGCTGTAGGCCGCGTAGAGTCCCATCATGGTGCCGTGGGCGAACACGTAGTTGCGAAACTGGTTGAAAGCCTTGGAGTCGGCGTCCGCGATGCCGTAGCGTTCCTTGGCCAGTTGGCCGAGGGCGGCGGTCGTCCATTTGCCCGCCGGCACGGTCAGCACCCAGTCGTGGTCGCCCAGGTGGCACACGAATCCTTCCATGCGACGGGGCACGGGCAGCGTCTTGCCGTCCGGGCCGAGCAGCCCGGCCTTGACCGGGTCCACGCCGGCCAGGATCGCCGCCGCCGTGATCCAGCCCACCACGTCGGCCTCGTCCTTGGCGTCGCCGGGATGGTTGTGGGCGCAGGCCTGGGCCACCACCATTTGCGGCGGCAGGCCGCGCACGATGGATTCGGCCACGGAAAGCACGTGGTGTTCGCCCGTGCCGGCCAGGGATTGCTCCTTGCGGGACGCCCCGTCCTCGGCCCAGACGAAGACCCAGGGCTTGTGCAGGTCGTGGAGCATCTGCGACACCACCGTCGTGTCCCGGTCGAGGGTCAGACCGTAGTTTTTCACGTAGCCGTCGTGGATGCCGAGCGTATTGCGCATGTTGCCGGCGGTGTGCACGACCAGGCCGCCGGGAAAGGCGTGGTGGCTGGTGTAGCCGCTGCCCGGGGCGCTCTTGAAGGGCTGCGCGGCCTTGGACGGATCGGCGACCGGGGGCAGCATGCCGGCCACGGTCTGGCCCTTGAGGAAGCCTTTGGCCTCCAGTTCCTGGTGGACCGAGGTCCGGGTTTTGGGATCGGCCAGGCGATCGGCCAGGGTGGGGGCGGGGTTGTCGAGAATGGCCCGCACCTTTTGCCGCACGGCCGGGTCCTTGATGGACGCTGCCACTTCGCCCAGGTATTTCCAGTCCCGGTCGACAATGGCCGAGCTTTCGGCCATGGCCAGGGGGGACATGGCCAGGCAGGCGTCCAGGGCGACAGGCTGGGCCGGGGCCTGGGCCCCGGCCTTTTGGGGAAATGCGCCGGCAACGGCGAGCATGCCGCAGGCGGCCGCGCCAAGCTCGAGAAATTTTCTGCGATCGAGTCCTGACTTCATGATAAAGCCTCCAGAGTTTTCCGGCGTTATCCATGGTTGTCGTTACCGTGGGGTAGACCCGGGGAGACGATTGGGCGACAAGGAGACCGTGCGGGCTGTGTCGGCCACTAAAGGAAAACGGGCCGGTGCCGATGGGAACCGGGAAAGGGCGGTACGCGTTGCGTCCCTTGAAGAGTACGTCTTTTCGAGGGCGTTTTACGAAAATTCGCTTGGGAGGCGCGCATGAAACGGCTGGCGGTGACGGCGCTCTTGCTGGCGTTCCTTGGCGTTGCGGGGGCCGTGCGCCCGGCCGCGGCGTTCAACGAAGAGGCGGTGCTGGCCTGCGCCTTCCGGCAGGCGCTGGCCATTTTGACCTGCAAGAACCCGCAAAATTACGAGTTTATCGGCGTGCGCGAGGGCGTCTATATTTTCAATTCGTTTTTCGCCAAGGGATTCGCGGAGTTCTACGTCCAGATGAACGGCGATATGGCGATTTTTTCCAGCCGCGTCTGGCATGGCCGCATGTCCTCGGGCCGCGTCGTGCGCGACATGGCCGCCGGTTGCATCACCGTGGTCGTGGACCCCTTGCCCTGTTCCAAGACCACGGTGGCCCGCTGCTGCGGCAGCCCCTAGTGTCGCGTTCTCGAAATTCGTGCATACGAATTTTGAGAATAATATATTTAAATAATTATTTTTTAGAGAACGCCACACGAGTGGCTGTGCGGGGCTTGCCGCAAGATGGCCTCTGCCCCACGCGGCGGCCCGGCGGCCAAAGCATGGCCTCTGTCACGCGCCGTACGCCGTTTCGGGCCGAACCGTTCATGCGGGCCCGCACGGGGATGCTCCCGGCTGCTGCTTGCACCTCCTTGGAGGCGGCGGCGCCGGATGACGTAACCCGCCTCCGCGCCGGGGAAGGGATGTTTTTTTATGTATGATACCCGTTTTTTCATGAACAGTTACGATCTGAAGCGGGAGATCCTCAAGGGACGCCATGTCGGGACGGCCGCCACGGACATCTATGAAAAGCTGAATGCCTGTCTTTCCCCAAGGCCATGCGTCTTCAATATCGAGACCACAAGCTATTGCAATATGCGCTGCGTGATGTGCCAGCGGACCACCGATATGACGCGCAAACCGCGGCACATGGACATGAAGACGTTTTCCCGGGTGGCGGATCAGCTATCGCCCATGAGCGACGCCGAAAAGGCCCAGTGGCGCGCTTTTGTGGAGCGTCGTCTCCTCACGGGGGCGGAGACGACGGAAAACACCTTTTACTTCGACATCGTCTCGCAGTCCGTCACGTTGCACGGCTTTGGCGAACCCTTGCTGGACCCGCTGCTGCCCCAACGCGTGGCCTTGCTCAGCCAGCGTTCCATACCCAGTTATTTTTCGTGCAACCCCTGCAATATAGAGCTGGATTTCATCGAAGAGCTTTTCGACGCGGGCATTGGCTACATCAAGTTCGCCATGGATAGCCTCGACGACGCCGAAGCCCGGCGGATCCGTGGCGGTCCCGCCGATTTCAGCCGTTCGTATGAAAACATCCTCAAGGTGCTCGAACTCAAGAAACGCAAGGGCGCTTCAACCGTTATCGTCATGACGATGCTCGATTTCTGCGGCGAGTTCGGCCAGACGTCCCAAGCCGCCCGTTTCCTGGAGCTTTGGCGGGACAAAGGCGTCTATGCCTACGTCAAAACCGTTGACAATAAATGGCTGCTGCAGCGCAAAGGCGAAACGGATAAAAGCCGGGGCGAAAACAAGAGCCACTACTGCGCCCAGTACTGCGAGTACCCCTGGACATCCCTGACCGTGTTGGCGGACGGCTCCGTGGTGCCCTGTACCCAGGACATCAACGGCTCCCACATCTTCGGCAACGTCAACGACGCCCCCCTGGCGGGAATCTGGAACAACCGCGAAATGAGACAGTTCAGAATGGCGCAGATAACCGGTGAGTTTCCCGACGATTTCATGTGTCACGCGCGTTGCGACTATCCCATCCTCGCGTATCACCTCGGGGCAAAGCCATGGGCATGATCACGGATCTTTTTTCGTTGCGGGACCAGGTCGTCGTTCTCACCGGGGGCAGCGGGCTCATCGGCCGGGAAGTGGTCAAACAGCTTCCGCAAAGCGGCTGCCAGCTCGTGGTCGGCGTGCGCGATACCGACCGTTTCAAGGCCCAGCTTGCGACCAACAGCTATCCCGAAGACATCGCGCGTCCCGTCTGCCTGCCCCTGGATGTGGCCGCCCCGGAGTCCGTCAAGGCGTTTTTCCGGGCGCTCTGGGAAAAATACGGCCGGCTCGACGCCCTCATCAACAACGCCTGGCCGCGCACCGCCGACTGGCAGGCCAAATTCGAGGACGTCACGCCCGAAAGCCTGTACAAGAATTTGTGCGACCACGCCGGCGGCTTTTTCCTTTGCTGCCAAAGCGCCGCCGAATACATGAAAGGCCAGCGACGCGGGGCCATCGTCAACATGGGCTCCATTTACGGCGAGGTGGGGCCGCATTTCCCCATTTACGAGGGCACGGACATGACCTGTGCCGGAGCCTATCCGCTCATCAAGGGCGGCATCCATACCTTCACCAAATACCTGGCCACCTATCTGGCGCCCTGGAACATCCGGGTGAACTGCATAAGCCCGGGCGGCGTGGCGGACGACACCCACCAGCACACCGCGTTCCAGCGGCGCTACATCGCCCAAACACCGCTTGGCCGCATGGGCAGGCCTTCTGATTTCGTCGGTCCCATGCTGTTTTTCCTGGCTCCGGCCTCCGGGTACGTCACGGGAGCCAGACTGCAGGTGGACGGCGGCTGGACTGCTTGGTGAGCCAGAGGAAACGTAAGACGCGTCGCGCCTGAAGCGCGCTCGAAGGCATGGGGCGGGCGTGGAGGGAGGCTGTGTTTTTCGGGCGGGCCGGGTTACAGTCGGCGCAGCCAGGCCGCCAGGGCGCAGATCGCCAGTATGGGATAGAGCGGCCAGAACATGCCCGAGTAGACATACCAGGCCACGCCGGCCACGAGCAGGGTCCCGTAGGCGCAGGCCTCGATGTAGCGGCCAAGCCCCCTGCCGGTCCTGGCCCAACCCTGGAAATCGAGCAGCCGGGAGGTGCCGTTTCCCCGGGCCGCGCCGCCGGTGTCTTCGGACCCGTCCGGCTCAAGCGCGCCGGATTGGTGCCCGGACTGGAGCTTGTGTCCGCAGACCGGACAGAAACGTTGGTTGTCGGGGATATTGGCCCCGCATTTGTTGCATCGCATGCCAGCCCGCAAGCCCCCGATTTGGCGAAATCTGCCGTGAGCATAGATGGAAAACCCGCATCGCGCCACTGAAACCGAGGTACTCCCCATGGACACGTCCCCGCACGGCTACAGCGTCAACCCCGTCTGCTGTAACGGTTGCGGCGCTTGCGCCGCCATGGTCCCGGAATTGTTCGAAATGGACGAGGAGGCCGAAAAGCCTGTCGTCCTTCTGGCCGAAGCGCCGGCGGAAGACATCGAGCGGGCCATGGGCATCTGCCCCCACGACTGCATCGAAATGGATTGAGCCGGGCGGGAAGGGACGCGGCTAGGCCCGGGTCGGCAGATTGTACTTGCGGAAAAGGTCGTAGAGGCGCGAAGGTGACAGGCCGCTTAAACGCGAGGCCCGGGCCACGTTGCCGCCGGCGGCGGTCAGCAGGTCTTGCAGATAGCTTTGCTCGGCCGCGTCCAGGGCTTGGCGGCGATACTCCTTCCAGGGCGGCACGGCCGGCGCTTGCGATTCTTCCTGGTGGGCCTGCCCGTTCGTTTCGGCCGCGCCTCCGGCGTTGAGCACCTGGATGCGGATCTCGTCGGGCAGGTGCTTGGGATAGAGCACCGGCTCGGTGCGATGCTGCAAGAGCGCCCGCTCCATGGTGCTGCACAGTTCCCGCACGTTGCCCGGCCAGCTGTAGGCGGCCAGGGCCTGGAAAAATTCCTCGGCAAAGCCCTTGGTCGGCAGGCGGTAGCGTTCGCACAGCCGGTTCATGTAGTGGATGGCCAGGGGCTTGACGTCTTCCACGCGGTTTCGAAGCGGGGGCAGGGTGATGACGATGGTGCGCAGCCGGTAGAGCAGGTCCTCGCGGAACATTCCCCCGGCGGCCATGACGCCGAGGTCCCGGTTGGTGGCGGCCACCAGCCGGAAATCGCTTTGCAGCTCGTTTTTGGAGCCCACGGGCCGGAAGCGGCCGTCCTGGAGCACGCGCAGAAACGTTTTCTGGATGCCGGGAGAGAGCTCGCCGATCTCGTCGAGAAAAAGCGTGCCCCCGTCGGCCAGCTTGAAAAGCCCGTCGCGGTCCCGGTCCGCTCCGGTAAAAGCGCCTTTGACGTGGCCGAACAGCACGCTTTCCACCAGCGTCTCGGGCAGGGCGGCGCAGTCCACCACCACGAAATTGTTGTTGCCGCGCGGGGAATTGACGTGGATGGCCCGGGCGAAAAGCTCCTTGCCCGTGCCCGTCTCGCCCGTGACCAGCACCGAAGCGTCGGAATCGGCGGCCTGGGCCACCATGTCCAGACAGGCCTCCATGGCCGGGCCCACGCCGATGATGGCCTCGCGCTTGAGCACCGCCCGGGGACGCCTCGCCGCCTTCTGGGCCCGGTATTCCAGCGCCCGGGTCAGGGGCAGGGTGACGCGGTTGGGCGTGAGCGGCTTCTGGATGTAGTCCCAGGCCCCGGACTTGATGGCCAGCGCCGCGCCCTCGGGGTCCTCCTGGCCGGTGACGATGATGATTTCGGGCGCGCCCGGCGCGGTGCGCAGCTCGGCCATGATGTCCAGCCCATAACCGTCCGGCAGCCGCAAATCGAGCAACACCACGTCGAAACGGCCATGCACCAGCGCCCGCCGGCCCTCGTCCAAAGACCCGGCCCAGGTGAAGGCATGGCCGAGCCGGCGCATCAGCGCCCCGATCGTCTCCTTGAGGATGGCGTCGTCGTCTATAAGAAGAATGTGAGCCATAGGTGGTGAGGTGGTAAGGGGAGATGAGGAACCGGGGGCGGGAACCTTTTTTTGCAAAAAAAGATTCCCGCCCCCGGACCCCCACCCTCCAAAAAAACTCTTAAAGGGGTGTCTCCCTCGTCCCTAATTTGTCTTTCCATGCGGCGCTTCGCCGCTGGCGCATCTTGTCGCCGCGATCGCGTCCGGCGTCGGGGCGCGGAGCGCCGCGTGCCGCCGGGCCGATTGCGGCGACAAACATTCGAGCCTCCACTCGCCATCCCGGCCCGGTAAAGGGGGGACCGGGGGGCATCAAGCCCCCCGGCGGGTCCAGGGCGGCGCCCTGGCGAAGGGGGCGCGGGGGAGGCGGCGCCTCCCCCGCCTCTTACGCTTCCTTCTTTTTGCCCTCCGCGATCACCTTGTCGGCAATCGGCGGCGGGCATTCCTCGTAGTGGTCGAAGGCCATGGTGAACGCGCCCTGGCCGGCGGTCGTGGAACTGAGCGCCTTGGCGTATTCCTGCATCTCGGCCATGGGCACGTGGGCCTGGATTTCGGTGATGCCGCCGGTGGAATCCGAACCCAGCACCTTGCCCCGCCGGCTGGACAGGTCGCCGATGATGTCGCCCATGTATTCGTCCGGGCAGCTCACCGACACCAGCACGATGGGTTCGAGCAGCGATATCTTGAGCTTTTCGCAGGCGGCCTTGAAGGCGATGGACCCCGCGATTTTAAAGGCCATTTCCGAAGAGTCAACCGTGTGGAAGGTGCCGTCGTAGAGCGTCACCTTGAAGTCCACCATGGGGTAGCCGGCCAGGTAGCCGCGCGCGGCGGATTCCTGCACGCCCTTGTCCACGGCCGGGATGTACTGGCGCGGGATGGCCCCGCCGACGATGGCGTCCACGAAGGCGTAGCCGCCGCCGCGCGGCTGGCCTTCCATACGGATCCAGCAGTCGCCGAACTGGCCGCGGCCGCCGGTCTGTTTCTTGTGCCGCCCCTGCACCTCGACCTTGCCCTTGACCGACTCGCGGTAGGGGATTTTCGGGGCCTTGAGCACCGGGCTCACCTTGAAGCGGCGGCGGGCCTTTTCCACGGCGTTTTCCAGATGGGTCTGGCCCATGCCGGAAAGCAGGATGTCGCCGGTTTCCTCGTCGCGGGTGATGGAGAGCGTGATGTCCTCGTCGAGGAGCTTGGACATGGCCGCGAAGACCTTGTCCTCGTCGCCCTTTTCGGCCGGGGCCAGGGCGTAGGAGATCATGGGCGGCGGCAGGACCGGCGCTTCGATGGTCACCGGCTTTTTGGGGTCGCACAGGGTGTTGCCGGTGGCGGTGTCCTTGAGCTTGGCCAGGGCCACGATGGCCCCGGGGCCGGCCGGCTCCTTGGAGATGGTGGTGTCCTTGCCGAGCGGCAAAAGAAGCTGGCCGGCGCGCTCCAGGGTGTCCGTGGCCGTGTTTTGCAGGTCCATGTTGGTGGAAAGGGTGCCGGTGAGCACGCGGGTCATGGAGAGCTGGCCGGCGAAGGGGTCGAAGAGCGTCTTGAAGACGAAGGCCACCACCGGGCCGGATTCGGACACGGGGATTTCCGCGCCGTCGGCGGTGACGATGGACTTGGCCCCGGCGGCGCTTTCCATGGGCCCGGGCAGGAAGTTCTGGACGGCGGCCAGCAGGCGCTCGCCGCCCATGTTCCTCAGCGCCGAGCCGCAGCACACCGGGCACAACTGGCCCGAGAGCGTGGCCATGTGCACGGTGGCGAGCAGCTCCTCGGTGGAAATCTCCTCGCCCTCGAGGTAGCGCTCCATGAGCTGCTCGTCGGCCACGGCGATTTCCTCGACCATGGTCTCGCGCAGCGTCTCCACTTCCTCGGCCATGTCGTCGGGAATGGCGGTTTCGGCCGCGCCGCCCTTGTCGTCGAAAATGTAGGCCTTGCCTTCCAGGACGTTGATCACGCCCTTGAAGTCTTCCTTGGCCCCGATGGGCAGGTTCTGGACGTAGGTCTTGACGCCGAGCTTTTCGCGGATGCCGGAAAGGGCCAGGTCGAAATCGGCCCGGTCGCGGTCCATCTTGTTGATGAAAAAGACGGCGGGCAGGCCGAGCTTGGCCACCTCGCCCCAGAGTTTCCTGGTCAGCGGCTTGACGCCGTCCACGGCGTCGACCACGAAGACCACGCCGTCCACGGCCCGCAGCAGGTAGGGCAGGTCGCCGTTGAAGCTGCCGTCGCCGGGAACGTCCAGGAGAAAGTGCCGGTTTTTGTTGTACTGGTAGGTGGCGAGGCCGGGCTGGGTGCTGCCCCGGCGCTTGACTTCCTCGGGCTCGTAGTCGAGCGCCGTGGTGCCTTCCTCGATCTTGCCAAGGCGCGCCACCGCTCCGGTCGTGAAGAGGAGCATTTCGGCCACCGAGGTTTTGCCGCATCCGCCGTGGCCGATCAGGGCGTAGGTGCGTTGGCTGGCAAGGTTTTCCGACATTCCCTTCTCCCTTGTTGACGCGTTCGGTAACTCCCGGGAGGCCGACAGGGGGTCGGATGGCCCGGGTTTGCCCGGGTCCGCCCCGGGTTTCCCCCGTGGCCCCCTCCCAGGTACCCTCAGACGCTCGACGCGTCCGCGCGCCGGTTTTCCGGCTGGCGGACGCAGGGTTGTCACGATGGCGCGGACGAAACCGCGGGCGCGGATTTCGAGGACGCGACACTATCGCATGCCGCCTTGGGCGCGGCCGGGTGACGTTGCTTTAAGGAAGAGAAAGACCGGTCAGGAAATCCGGGCTTTTTAGGCCCTTGGCTTTTCCCCGAGTTTGGGCATAGTGGGGCAGGGGTCACCCCCTTGTCAAGGCGACAACACCCTGAAATCATGAACTCTACGGAAAAACCGTAATAAAAACGACACCGTGCAGCCACTCTTTTTACACCCGCGCGACCTGGATATCGCCGCGCCGCACCTGTTTTGGGCCGCGCCTCCCGACGCGGCGCTCGTGACGTCCCTGGAGCGCTTCGGCCAGATGACGCCCGCCCTGGTCCTCGACGCCGGGGGCCGGCCGGTGCTGGCCGCCGGGACGCGCCGGGCGGCGGCCCTGCGCGCGATACGGGGCCGTCCTCTGGCCGCCATGGCCCTCGCGCCGGAGGATATGGAGCCCGATCTGGCCGAACTTTCCCCGGAACTGCGCCTGGGCGTGCTCTATCTCGGCTCCAACCTTGGCCGCGCCGTGACCGACGCCATGCTCGTCGCGGCCGCGCGCTATTTCACGGTCCACGGCTCGGTGGACGATTTCATGGCCCTGGCCGGGCCGCAGCTTTTCGGCGAGGGCGGCGGCCGGGCCCGGCAGGTGGCGCATTGGCTTTCGCTGCCGGCCTCCTGCGACGCGCTTTTGGCGGCGGGCAACGTGCCGCTCGGGTGCGCCGCGACGCTTGCCGCCTGCGACGCCGCGACGCTTGCCGCGCTGACGCCGCTTTTGGGGGCCATGCGCTGGTCGCGGGGAACGCTTGTAAACGCCCTGTCCTTTCTGACCGAGGCGGCGGCGCTTTCGGGCGAGACGCCCGGGGCGCTCCTTTCGCGTTGCGGCGTGCTGGAGCTGCCGGAGCGGGGTCTTTCCCCAAACGACTTGGCGGCCGGGGTGCTGGCCGGGCTGCGCCGCCTGCGCTACCCCGCCACGACCACCCTGGAGGCCCGTTTCGCCGCCCTTTCCCGGGAGCTGACCCCGGGCGGCAGCCGGGTGCGCCTGCGCCCCAGCCAGGGCTTCGAGGCCGACGCCGTCACGGTGGAGGTGGTGGTGCGCTCCCCGGCCGAGATGGAAAAGGCCGCCGCCGATCTGGGGGCCATGGCCGCCTCGCCGCGCCTGCCGGGGCTCTTGACGGTGGCCCGGGCCGACGACGGAGACGCGGCGTGAGCCCTTCTCCCTGGGACATCACCTGCCTGGCCGTGGACGCCGCCGTCGCCGGCACGGCCATGGCCGCCCGGGCGCGGGCCCATCTGCCGGACGCGGCCAAGGTGGTCCTGGCTCCGGGCGAGGCGCTGCCCGAAGCGCCGGGCGGCGGCCGGGTGCTGCACATAAAGGCCCACAAGGGGCGGTTTTTGCGGCCCTGTCCGGCCACGCGCAATTACCGCTGCTGCGGCTACCAGATCGTGCACATCGGCGAGAACTGCCCCATGGACTGCTCGTACTGCATCCTGCGGGCCTATTTCCGCGACCGCACCCTCACCGCCTTCGCCAACACCGAGGCCATGTTCGACGAGCTGGGCCGCGCTTTCGGCCACGACCGCACGCGGCGGTTCCGGGTCGGCACCGGCCAGTTCGCCGATTCGCTGGCCCTCGAGTCCATCACCGGCCACACGCGGGAGCTGCTCGGCTTTCTGGCCGACTTCGACAACGTGGTGCTGGAGCTCAAATCCAAGACCGTGGATCTCATCTGGATGGAGGCCGACCCCAGGCCCGACCGGGTGCTGCCGGCCTGGTCGTTTAATGCCCCGGACATCGTGGCCGGGCAGGAACGCGACACGGCCCCGCTGGAAGCCCGTCTGGCCGCCGCCAGGACTTGCGTGGCGGCCGGGTTTCGCGTCTGCCTGCATTTCGACCCCATTTGCTTCTACCCGGGCTGGGAAGCGGGCTACGGCGCGGCCGTGGACATGATTTTCGATTACCTGCGCCCGGCGGACATCGCCTACATGAGCCTGGGCTCGTTTCGCTGCCTGCCCGAGCTGCCGGGACGCCTTACCGGGGAGGGGCGCGATGTGCCGGCCTACATGATCGGGGAGTTTTCGCTCGGCGCGGACGGCAAAAAGCGGCTGTTGCGGCCGCTTCGCGTGCGCCAGTTCCGGTTCATGGCCGACAGGCTGGCCAGGTACGGCTTTTCCCGGGGCCTGTATTTTTGTATGGAATCGGACGAGGTCTGGCGTGAGGTCTTCGGATGTACCACCAGGAGCCTGGGCGGGCTTTACGCCCATCTGCTCGATGCGGCCTACAACCGCGAAGGAGAGCCCGCATGCTCGTCGATTACGCGGAAACCCTGACCCGGCTGGAAATGGGACTTGGCCGGCACTATGCCGCCGCGCCTTCCATCCTCAACGTGCCGGGCGTGTCGGCGGCGCTCAAGCTCGACCCGTTCTACTATCTGGCGCTGCGGCCGCTTTTTTGCGAGCTGCTCGGCAAATGGGCGGGCGTGCCGCCGTCGCGGGTCGAGGAAACCCTCGCCCGCACGGGAAACCTGGTGCTCGGACCCGGCCGCGCGCGCTATCCCCGGCCTCTGGTCGTTTTCGAGGAGGGGACCGGCGTGGCGCTGCGGCTGGTGGCCGATTTCGTGCCGGCGGAATGCATCGACCGGGCCGTTATGGTCTATGGACAGGAACCCGGGCCGCTGCCCGTCTCGGGCCTGCGGCTGGCGATCGAACAAAAACCGGCCCTGGACGCCTTTTTCGCGGGCATGACCCCGCTGGCCGACCTGGCGTTCGGCGAACCGCCGCTTCGCAGCGTGCCGGCGTAGGGGCGCTTACGGCGCGTCCTTCGTTTTTCGGGGACGCGATGCAAGGGGGGCCGGCCCGGCTTCCCTTGACACCGGCCGCCCGAGGGGTCATGTGGGCCATTATTAAGAACATGCGGCCGGGGTGAGGCCGTGGAGGGACACGCGTGAAACGTTTGCTTGTGATATTGCCGATCTTGTGCCTGCTTCTGGCTTCCTGCTCCTCGACGCTGAACTTCTTCGGCTTCGGCGGCAAGGAGGAAAAACAACAGGAGCCCTCCATCGTTTTGGTGGATTACGGCATTTACGATGCGAACGGGGCGCTCACGACCGCAACCAATTCCGTGCCGCGCAAGCTCGGCACCACGTTCGGCATGCGCTTTAAGACGCTCAAGCCCGAAGGCGGCACCTCCAAGGTCAAGATCATCACCGCCTCGCCGGGCATCATCGACCCGGCCCAGAACAAGGTGGTTTTCAACAACGAAACCACCGTCGACGTGGTGACGGGCAAGGAATACAACTGCACCTTCACCTTCGAGAAGGAATGGGAGATGGCCAGCGGCGACTGGACGCTCACCGCCGTGGCCGAAGACGGCTCCTCCATCAAGAAGACCTTCCAGGTTTTCAATCCGCAACAATAGCGCGAACCGCGACAGCGGTTCGGTGAACGGAACGTGCGAGAGGGGGACCCTTTTTGAAAAAAGGGTCCCCCTCTCGCGCTCTCCCCTCCCCAAAACTTTTTTCCCTTTTACGCCTGCCGCAAAGGGAATCGCCTTGGCCGGGACTGGACGGTGCTGGCCGTTGTATGAAACATGTGGTGGATCGGAAAAAGCGTCCCGGCGCGGCCGTGTGCGGCGAAGACGTCTCGCGGTTGCCAGGGCGCCGGCCCGCAGGAGCCCCTTGGGGCGAAACCGGCAACACCAGCAAGGAGCGGGAAATGGTGCGTTACGTGATGGGGATTCTGGCGATCGTGGCCCTGATCGCCGCGCTTGGCGGCTGCGCCAAGAAGCAGTCGCAGCAGCATCCCAAGGGCTACGCGACCATGGACGAAGTGTACCTCAAGTACGACGTCAACAAGGACGGCGTGATCACCAAGGACGAGTTCGTGGCCCAGTGGAAGGACAAGCAAAAGGCCGAAAACGCCTGGAAGAAACTGGACGTGAAAAACAACGGCTTCGTCGACCGCGTGCTCAATAACGACGCGCCGGTCTCCGTCTGGAACGACGTGGAGAGCCAGAACACGCCCTACTAGCGATACGATTGGAAGAGAACGTGCGAGAGGGGGACCCTTTTTGGAAAAAGGGTCCCCCTCTCGCGCTCTCCCCTCCCCAAAACTTTTAAAGGTGCCAGCCTGGTTGCGGCTAACAACTTGTAACCGTTAAAGTCTTTTGAAGGGGGGCCGGGGAGAAACTTTTCGTAAGACAAAGTTTCCCCCCGGGTTCTTCCTCCTACCCTCTGGGTAACCGCGTGACCGGGCAGCGGCCGCAGACGATGCCGGGGCGCAGGTCGTTGCGGCTCGGATCGGCCAGGAGCGCTCGGGCCGCCTGGTATTTGGCGTTGTTCCAGACGTCCCGGAAGGGCGTTTCGAGCACGTTGCCGAAATCCACCGACAGGTCGCGCGGATCGCGGCAGCAGGGGATCAGCCCGCCGTCCCAGTTGACGTAGGCCGAGCGGTACAGCCACGAGCAGCCCGGCGAGGCCTCGGCGTCGTGGCTGAAGGTCTGGCGCGGAAAGCGGCTGGAGAACCATTCGTCCGGGGCGTCGGCCGGGAAAAAGGGCTTGATGAAGCGCACCTGGTCCACGCCGAGCTTTTTGGCTTTGTCCTTGGCTGTTTCGATCTCGTGCTCGTTGAATCCCGTCACGCAGTATTGCCAGTCGATGAAGGGCGTTTGCGATCCGGCCGCCCGCTTGGCGTCGATGACCGCCCGCAGGTTTTCCAGGGCCAGTTCCGGGTTGCCGCCGCGCATGAACCGGTTGCTGGTCTCCTGCGACACGCCGTGGCAGGAAAAGATGAGCACTTCCAGGCCAGAGGCCACGATGCGCCGGGGCAGGTCCGGATCGCGGTGGTTGAGGTTGGAGGAGACGCCCACGCCGATGTTGCGGTCCGTGGCCAGCCGGATCATTTCCAGGGTTTCAGGGAAAAGGAACGGCTCGCCGAAGCCGTACAGGTTGATCTTGAAGAGGTAGTCCCCCACGGCGTCGAGCAGGCCGCGAAACTGGTCGGCGCTCATGCGGCCGAAGGGGCGTTCACCGGGCGCGGGGGCGCGGCGGTCGTCGTAGCAGTAGGCGCAGCGCAGGTTGCAGATGTTGGTGGTCTCGATCTTGAGAATATAGGGCATGGAATCGAGCACCGTGCGCTTTTGCAGCCTGTTGCGCTCGGCCTTGCAAAAATTCCACAGCCGTTTGGCCGTGGCGTGGCGCAAGAAGGCCTGGGCATGGCGCTTGAGGATTTTGAGGCGTTCGGAAGCGCCCGCCCCCTTGGTGGCCAGGGCGGAATCGAGCAGTCCCATGGTGGTCAGGCTCCGGGTTGGGGTTCGGTTCCAAGCAGGTGATCCGCCATCTTGAGCCCCTGGGTGACGGCGGCCGGGGTCAGGCAGAAGTAGAAGCCGCCCTGCCGGCCCACGGCGTGGGCGTTGGCGATGCCCCGCACCGGGGTGGTCGCCGCCTCCAGATTCCTTTCATAGTCGAGGGGATAGACCGGCATGGCCGCCGGCAGGGTGACGACGCGGGCCTCGCGCAGGGCCTGGGGCGGGTAGAGCCCCGCATGGGCCACGTCGGCCACGGCCCGGGAAAGCGTTTCGGTTTCGCTCGGTACGTCCCCGTCGCCCGTGGCCACGTTGATCTCCAGGCACAGGCCCTCGCGGTCGGCCGGCCCCAGCTCCCGGAAGATGGATTCCGGATAGTAGAAGCGGTTGGCCAGCATGGCCGGGTCCGGGTGGTAGGTATAGACATAGGGCCGGTGGACCCGTTTCGCGCGGTTGTAGGTCAAAAGCGCCAGGCGCATGGTGATGGTGGGGAGTATGGGGACCGCGCGCTCTTCCAGGGCGCTGTTGAGGGCGTTTAAGGGCGCGGTCCAGACCAGGTGCCGGCAGGGAATGCGCCGTTCGGGCAAAAGAACGGCCGTTATGCGGTCGCCCTGGCGTTCGAGGGCGATGTCGGCCGCGCCGGTCACGATTTCGCCGCCGCTTTTCCTGATGCGCTCCGCCAGCAGGCGCGGCACGTCGCCAAGGCCGCCCCGGGGATAGGTGTAGCGCTGGCGCAGCCGGCCAAGGGCGGCCAGCACGGCCCCGGCCTTGCCCCGGCGCAGGAACGGCTCCTTGGCGTTGTCAATGGTGCGGTCCACCCGGGCCAGCCAGTGGTGGTGCAGTTCGGCCGGGTTCATGAGGGCCTTTTTGGCGAACAGGTCCCGGAAGAGGAGCCCGTAGAGCCCCGGGCCGCATTTTTCCGCCAGCTCCAGGGAAGCGGGGATGGGCTCCGGGGGCGGCGCGCCCCGGCGTTTGAGGGCGGCGCGCAGGGCTTCGAGCTTGTAGCGGGTGGGATAACGCAGAAAATCGAAGTGGTTGGGAAATTTCCAATAGCGCCCGCCGGCGTGGATGGCGAAGGCGAAGGGGTGGCGGATGACGGGCGCGCCGTCGAGGACCTCGCGCAAGAACGCCTCGCCGCGCCCCGGATGGTCGAGGAAAAGCACATGGGGGCCGAGGTCGAATACCACGCCGTCCAGGGACGCGGAGCGCAACAGGCCGCCGGCCTCTGATTCGCGTTCGAGCACGACCACCGGCCATCCGGCCGCGGTCAGTTTGGCGGCGCAGGCAAGCCCGGCCACGCCGCCGCCGACAATGACGACGGGGGGGGACGCGGGGGGGGCGGTGCTCATGGCGCACCAATCGCGCTGTCGCTAAGGGGCATCGGCAAGGCTACCACGCCGTCCGCCTCCGGGCAATCGGCCCGAAGCGGTGTGCGGCCGGGCGGCAGGGAAAGCGCGGGCAGGCTCCCTGTATCCAGGGACAGCGACAGGGCCATGGGCGTCTCCGGGGAGGACCACAGCTGGGCCGCGTCGCCGGAAAGAGTGAAGCGCAGGCGCAGCGTGCCCGTAAATCCCCCGAGGTCCGCCGTGACGGTCCGGCCGACGCCGAGCCCTTCCCAGCGGCCCGTGCCGGAGCTTGCAAGCGCGTCGAGGGGCTGAAAGGTTTTGCCGTCTGTGGAATAGGCGGCCTGGACGCCATTTTTGCCGGCCGCGTCGGCGAAAACCCGGGGAAACCAGGCCAGGCGCAACGTCCGCGCCGGATACCCCGTGACCAGGGCGTAGGTGACCGCGCAGGGTTTGCCGTCCGGGCAGGTCAGGACCGGCTCCTTGGGCAGGCGCGTGACGCGGTCCGCGACGTCGGCCATGGCCGGATCGTAGCCGTCCGGGGTGAAAAGCGGGTTTAGTGCGACCTCGCCCCGGTCCCGGGCGGCCAAGGTCGCGACGATTTTTTTGCCGGTAAGCGGAACCTGGAAGGTCGTGTCCCCCACGGTCAGGTGCGGCCCCTGGGGCGAGCCGCCAAGCTTCCAGACGTTGACCGGGATGGGCAGGCTGCCGGGATTGACCAGAACGAGCGGCTTGCCCGCCGCCAGCCGGCCGTAATCCGGGGAGACGGCCGGGTCCACGTAGGTCGTGTCGCCAATCACCGCGACGGGCGCGGTTCCGGCGTCCCGCGCCTGGGACGCCGGCAGGGTCATAAGCGGCCGGCGGTCGGGATAGAGGGCGTCCTTTTCGTACGGCACGACGAGCGTGTTGGCGGCCAGCCGTTTCTTTTCTTCCGTTTCCGGGGTGACGCCCGGATCCGGCCGGCCGCTTACGGCGGCGGCCAGGGCCAGACGCGTGACCTCCACGGTTTCGCGTCTGGGGCCGGGTTCGAGGATGAGCCGCACGTAGAGGGTGTCCCCGGGCGGCGGCAACGCCCCCGGATCGTAGGGGACGAGCTTGGCCGGGGACGGTCCGACCAGCACCATCACCCGGCCCGAAACCGGGATGCCGGGATAGCCGTGCACCCGGGCGTCCAGGGCCAGCCTTGTCAGGGCGATACGCTCCCCGGGCAGGGGGGCGAAGGCGTAGGTGACGCTGCCGGAGGCGGAACGATCGGCCGGCAGCAGCCCCTTTCGGTTCAAACGGACGTTCCGGCTGGACCGGATTTGGGCAAAAGCCTTGGGCAGGGTCTGCAGGTCGGTTTGGAAAAAGACCTGTCCCGAGGCGTTCGGCCGCAGGAGCAGCGGGGCGGCGTTTATGAGGGGCGCGCGGAAAACGCGCACCCGGGCGAGCGAACCGAGCGGGACCGCGCCGGGCGGCGGGGGCGGGGCGGTCTCGCCCTCGGGTTCGACCAGCAGGCATTGCCGGAAGTCGCTCCCTCCCTCGGGCAGGGGCGGCTCGAACACGCCGGGCAGGTACCAGCGCACGAAGGTGTCGAAGTAAAACCGGGTCCAGGGCGGGCTGTAGCCGGCGAAGTCGAGGGCCACGCCCGGTGCGGCCCTCTCGCGCAGAAACGCGGCCAGGGTCCGCAGCCGGCTGTCGTCGCGACGGTAGTAGAAGGGATAGACCGGCAGGCTCGGCGCGGCCAGGGCCAGACCCAGCAGCACGGGCAGGGCGAGGCGCAAGGCCTTGCCGGGAAGGTTTCGCGGCAGCCGGTCGCACAAGGCCGCCGGCAGCATGCCGGCCAGGATCAGGACCGGAAACAGGCAGGGCAGCACGTAGCGCGTCTGGAAATGGTGGGTGGCGTTGGCCTTGAACCAGACCGGCAGGAAAAGCGCCGCGAACCAGAGGACGGCGGCCACGGTCGCGAAGCGTCGCTCCCGCGTGCAAAGGCCCGCGACCAGCCCGAGCAGGGCCGGGCCGGCCAGCAGCCAGGGCAGCTCCGGCCGGCCGGTGAAGGCGGCGTACTGGCTGGAAAAGGCGGCGAATACACGCGACAGGGCCGCCCCGAGGGCCGGCCGATCGGGGGCGGCGGCGGCAAGAAGGTAGCCGCGCATGCCCGAGGTGGCGGCAAGCCAGGGCCAGAAAAGGAACAGTGCGGCCAGGCTGGCAAGAAGGCAGCCCAGGATCAGGCCGCGCCGGCGATGCGGCGCGGGTGGCCCGTCGCCCTCGTCGCTTCGGACGTCCGGGAACCGGGCCGGCCGGACCAGGGCCGGGAGCGTCAAAGCGAGGCCCGCCACAAGCCAGGTCCCGGCCAGATAGGACGTGTAAAGCCCGATGGCCAGGAACAAGCCGTAGAGCGCCCAGGCGGTAACCGTCCGCCGTTTCCCGTCGTTTTTCCCGAGGGCGCGCAGCAGCGCCCAGAGCGCGCCGAGGCTTGCGAACCCGTAAAAGGCGTAAAGACGCGTCTGCTGGCTGACGTCGACATGGTGCAGGTTCACGGCCAGGGCGGCGGCCGCGAAAATTCCCACCGCCTTGCCGCCGAGCCGGCGTCCGACGAGGTAGAGCAGGGGAACGCTGGCCGCGCCGGAAAGCGCCGCCGGGAGCCTGGCGAAAAAGTCGGTGTGGCCGAGGCCGATGGCCGCGTGGACCACGAGATAGTAAAGCGGCGGCTGGAAGTCGATATAGGGCGGATATTGCCAGCGGGCGGCGTCAAAGACCTTGCCCAGGGTCGGGGCAAGGCTTCGGGCCAGCGTCGTCAGCTCGTCGTAAAACGAGGCCGAGGGCGCGCCCAGGGCGTAAAGTCGCAGGGCCAGGGCGCAAAGCCCGAGCGCAAGCGCGATCCAGCCGGCGGCATCGGGCCGCAATGTCCCGGTTTTTTTTCCCGACATCACGTCAAAAGCGCATAGCACGGCCGGCCGTGAAGGGGAAACGGCTTTTGCCGCCTATTCCCCGGGCCAGACCCGCTCGATCCCCGGTTGGTTGGGATCGAAGGTCAGGCGCAGGTCGTTGTCCGGTGCGCCGCTGAGCCGAAGCGGCGTCTCTCCCGGCGTTATCCGCACGGGGGGCAGCGAGCGCGCGTCGAGGTCCGCCTCCACCATCATGCGGTCGATGGGCCGCGTCGGCGACCAGAATTCGGCGCTGGCATTGGCGAAAAGCGAAAAGCGCACCGTGACGAAGGTGGCCGGCTTGTCGAAGCGCAGCCGGGCGAAGCGCCGGGTGAACATGGGCGACCAGACGTTTTTTTCCATGCGGCGAAAATCGATCAACGTCCGGAACCGTTTGCCGTCCGTGGAAACCGAGACCCGGCAACTTCCCGGACTCCCGGGATCGCCGTAGAGCCGGGGATAGGTCATCAGCCGCAGTTCGGTCATGGGCAGGCCGGAGACGATGACGTAGTCGAAGGAGCAGACGGTGCCGGGGCGGCAGGTCACGCCGCCGGCATATTCCGGATAGGATGTGGAAGCCGCCATGTTGCGGAAATGGGCGTTGGGCGCGTCGGTGAAATCCGGCGGGTCGAAATTCGGGCTGAAGGCGAGGAGTCCCTTGCCGCTGGGCGTCAGGCGCAGCACCGACCCGGCCGGGGCCGAGACCGGGACGGCCAGACCGGTCGAACCGATGGTAAGCGTCGGCGCGTCGATCCTGCCCCATAACCAGGCCGTGCCCACCTCGAAAGGTTTTTTTTCGGCCACGTCCAGGACGGCGTGGGCTTTGGACCCGGAAAGGCGGGGCGCGTCGCCGTCCGGGCCAAGCGCCGGGTCGTGGACGATGACCGCCGGCGCGCCCGAGGCGTCGCGCAGCACATAGGCCGGGGCGAGATCCGGGTGGGCGGCGGTGAAGGCGGTCAGTGCGGCCGGGGAGCCCACGACCTCCCCTCCGGGCAGGCGCGCGGCCAGTTCGGGATGCTCCGGCGCGGCAAAAACGTAGGCGGTTTGGCCGAGGAGATGGCGGTCCGGCGCGTAGGCCGGCGCGGCGCAGTTTTTGGCCAGGTTGGCGGCGTAAAAGGCCAGGGGCTCGACCTGGGGCCGGTTTTTTTCGGGGAATTCCGCCGTCACGGCCAGTCCGGCCACGTTGAGAAAGCCCTCGCGCACGCCCGGCGCGTAGGTCACGCGCACGTAGACCGTGCCGGTGGCGGCAAAGGGCGTCAGATCCAGGCGGGCAACGGCTTCGCGGCATTCGTGGTAAAAGCCCATCTCCTCGAAAAAACGCCTTTTTTGCGTGCGCGGCGTGCCGTCGGGCATAAGGAAATCCGCGTGGGACAAGACGGCCAGGGGCGTAAATGTTTTGCCGTCGCCGCTTGCCGCGATGGAAAGGAGCGAATCCGCCGGCTTGTCGGGATGGCGTTTGTACAGCGCCGCGGCCACGCTTGCCCGCACGGTCGCCCCGGCGCTGCCCGGGGGCAGGTCGAAGCGCCACACGGCCATGGCCGGCTTTTCGTAGCGGGTCGGGCGCAGCAGGCCCACTTCCGTGTCCACGGTAAAATTGCGCGAGGCAAAGGCGTCGCGGTAATAGCGCCAATCGCGGAAATCGTCGCCGTAGGCGGCCTCGCCCTCGGCGTCCGGGGCCAGCAGCAGGGGCGCGCGGCGGGGCAGCCCGTCCAGGGCGACGCGGGTCTTGAAGATGCCGGTGCCCCAGGAGGCCAGCAGCGTGCCGCGCGGTTTGGCCCGCAGACGTTGGGACGGGGCGGTGAAGGTGTCCACGACCAGGGTGCGGCCGTAGCCCGGGCCGGAGAAGTCGCCCGGGCCGGGAAAACGCCCGGGCAGGTGCCACCCGGCGGCGAAGGTCTTGGTGTTTCGCTTATAGCCGGTAAACGTCAATCCGGTCCAGGTCACGGGCAAACGGCTTATGTAGCGAAACAGGTCCCGGTCGTTGGACAGGGTGCGGGAGGCGTCGTCGCGGATGCGGGTGAGCCCCGGTCCCATGGCCACGGCGCAAAGCGCGGTCGTGACGCACAAGGCCGTGGCGACGCGCGCCTTTTTCGCCACGTAGCCGGCCACAATGTCGGCCGTCGCGGCCGCGCCCGCGCCGGCGAAAACCGTCAGTCCCGGAAACAGGCTGATCAGGTGCCGCCAGGACACGATGGGCCGCAGGTCCGAGTGGCTGGAAAGTATGGCCAAGGCGGGGAAAAAACCGACGGCGGTCAGCAGCAGGACCGGCGCGCGCCGGCCGACCAGCAGGCCGAGAAGGGTCATGACGATAAGCAGCAGCGTGCTGACCAGCGGCACCACCGCGTGCTGGTAATAGAGTCCGTTGAGGACGTTGGTGAAAAACGTTCCGCCAAGGCCCTGCCAGGGATCGACCTGTGGATTGTCCAGAAACTCGCGCACGAACAGAAGCCCCGGGGCCAGGGGCAGCCAGACGAGCACGGCCGCGTCGGCGGCCATGAGGAACTGCCCCAGCCGCCAGTTGCGATCGGTTCCGCTGAAAACCCCCTTCCGGGCCGCATACAGGCCCAACACGCATAATCCTTCGGCCAAAAGCACCGGCACGCCCTGGTAGGCCGTGGTCAGCATGGCCGCCGTGGCCGCGGCGTATCCCGCCAGCCAGGCCGCACGCCGGGTACATTTCGCCTCCAGACAGCGCACGAGAAAATATACCGAAAAGGACAAGGCGCACAAAAACAGGGCATAGAGTTTGATGGCCCGGGAGAAATCCAGATGAAACAGGGACAACCCGGCCATGGCGGCGGCGGCCAGCCCGGCCTTGCGGCCGCCTGTGCGCGCGCCGAGCAGCCCGATGGCCACAATGGAAAGCATGCCGGCGATGATGGAAGGCACGCGGGCGGCCAGGGTGGTCTTGGACACGGCCAGGGCGGCGTGGACGAGCAGGTAGGACAGCGGCGGCTGGAAGTCGAAAATGGTGTCCGCCGGCCCCTGATATTGCTGGATGGCGATGAGCTGGGCCGGGGTCATCAACGCCCGGTCGAGGTTGAGGTAGTCGTCCTCCCACAGCTGGGGCGTGCCCACATTGTAAAGGCGCAAGGCCAGGGAGCCGGCCAGGATCAGGCCGAAAAGCAGCCAGAAAAGCCTGCGGGAAGGTTCGGCGGACGCATGGTCGGCGAAAACGGGCGGTGGGGGAGGATGCGTATGGCCGGCGGCACTGCCCGGATTCATCGGTTCTCCGTTTGAGTGGGGGCGCCAAAGCGGCTTTCGCCTTCCTTATGGCGTTTGCGATGGTAGCCCTTGATGCCGAGCAGGGGCAGCGCGCCTTTGGCGAAAAGGACCAGCTCACTTGCCCGCCGGACCCGCAGCATGCCGGCCGGATACAGGATATCCATGGGTGGAACCTCCCCGATATCCGTGGCTTCCAGGACCCAGCTGTCGTTGGTCTTGCCCACACTGGCGTCGGGAACGTTTAACAGCGGTACTTTCATGACGTGTTCCGGGCCGCCCGGGGGGAACGCGGGCCGACGGCGCAGTGTGGCCGCAGACGCGACCGATGGCAAGGGACGGTTATGGGTGAGGGAGCCTGTCCCGAGGCCGAGGGCGAGGTCTTCAACATCGGCCATGACGCGCCGTCGGATTTTCTCACCCTGGCCGAGACCATCGTGGACGTGGCCGGCACGGGAAAGCTTGCCTTCACGCCCTGTTCCGCCGAAAGAAAGGCCAGAAGCCCGGCGGCTTCCACACCGACATCGTCAAGATCCACCGTGTGGCCGGCCGCCGGCCGGCCGGCGGCGTTCCCTTCTTTCGAAAGGCCGTTTCGGTTGCGCGGGCCGGTTGCCCCAAAGCGCCCCTTCGCCTATCATGGCGCATGTTCCATCATCCGCCTCGGAGGCGCGCGCCATCATGACCCCCGCCATACCCGTGCTGGTTCTCAATCCCCCCTTTCTGCCTGATTTTTCCCGGCCCCAGCGTTCCCCGGCCGTCACCAAGTCCGGCACGCTGTATTTTCCGCTGTTCCTGGCCCAGGCCACGGCCCTGCTCGAGGCCGACGGCTACGACGTGGACTTGCTCGACGCCCCGGCCGCCGGACTCGACCTGCCGGCCGTCATCGCCCGGGCCGAGCGCCTGCGTCCGGTCCTGGCCGTCATCGACACCGCGACGCCGAGCATCGACGCCGACATTGCCGCCGCCGCCGCCTTGCGCCGCGTCCTGCCCGGGGTTTTCACGGTCCTGGTCGGGCCCCATGCCTCGGCCTTGCCGGAAGACGTGCTGACGAGCGTTCCCGGGGCTGTTTGCGCCGTGGCCCGGCGCGAATACGACGCCACGGTGCTGGAACTGGCCCGGGTGTTGGAAAGCGGCCCGGCGACCGAGGAGCGGCTGGCCAAAATCGAGGGCCTGAGCTTTGTCGACGAGTCCGGCGTGGCGGTCCACAATCCCGACCGGCCCTACATCGAGGACCTGGGAAAACTTCCGCCCGTGGCCCCGGTCTACAAGCGCCACCTGGACATCCGCCGCTATTTCAACCCCAATGCCAAGCCGCCCATGGTGACGCTTTCCACCTCGCGCGGCTGCCCGTTTCGCTGTTCGTTTTGCCTGCATCCCCAGACGCTGACCGGGCGCAAGGCCCGCTACCGGCCCATCGAGGACGTGCTCGACGAAGTGGCCTGGAGCCTGGAGCATTTTCCGGGCCTGCGCACGGTTTTTTTCGAGGACGACACGCTGACGGCCGACCGGGCGCGCTGCAAGGCCTTTTGCGCCGCCATCATGCGCCGGGGGCTGCGTTTCGAGTGGTCGGCCAACAGCCGGGCCGATCTGGCCCCCGATCTCCTCGCCGCCATGGGCCGGGCCGGTTGCGGGCAAGTGTGCGTGGGCTTCGAATCCGCCGATCCCACCGCCCTTACCTCCATGAAAAAAGGCCTTACGGCCGCACGCATGGAACGCTTCCGGGCTGACGCCAAGGCCGCCGGCATCAAGGTCCACGGCTGCTTCATCTTCGGTTTTCCGGGCGATACCCGCGAGTCCATCATGGCCACCATCGATTTCGCCATCAAACTGGCTCCGGACACGGCCCAGTTCTACCCGGTCATGGTCTACCCCGGCACCGAGGCCTACGCCGAATACGCCGCCCGGGGGCACATCACGGCCGAAACCTGGCGTGACTGGCTCACGCCCAAGGGCCTGCACAACTGCGTGGTGCGAAACGAGACCCTCGGGCCGCGCGAGCTGGTGCGGCTTTGCGATCTGGCCCGGCGCCGCTTCTACCTGCGGCCGTCCTTTCTGCTGAAGCGGGCCGTTTCCTCCCTGGTTTCACCGGGCGAGATGGCGCGAAACGTCCGGGCCGGCCGGGTGTTCGTGCGGCACCTTTTGCGCGGCTCGCAGGTGTAGCCCTGGCGGTGCCCTCTTCGGCGTTCGCAAAAAAAAA
>NZ_AECZ01000043.1 GCF_000179555.1 Solidesulfovibrio fructosivorans JJ] | reverse complement strand
TCAATGGTTATAGATGGATATCGACAGCATCCTGTAACCGTTAAAAGTCTTTGGGATGGGGCGCCGGGGGAAACCCTTTCTCCAGAAAGGGTTTCCCCCGGCGCCTTTTCACCCTCTCACAAATTCGGTCGAGCGCGGACGGTGCGGATGGCTTCGCGCAGCCGCAGGCGGATGGCGTCGTCGGTAACGGGCTCGTCGATGACCAGGGTGATGGACTGGGTATAGCGGGCCGGGAGCAGGTTGAGCGTCAGGGCGTAGATGTCTTCGATATTGGTTCTGTTGGGGGGGCAGTCGGGAAATTCGGCCAGCACCTCGGGAATGAGGTTGATGACCCGCTCCTCATTCTTGTTGCGGATGGAATGAAAATCGATGCCAAGCGCAACGTAGTCCATGCCGCCCCCCTTCACGAACGATTTGCTTTTTTTGTACCTGCCCTAGCGGATATTGCAACTGATTTTGCCGGGCACATGGGCAACGTGCCAGCGCCAGGCCGTTTCCACGATGGCTTCCAGGTTCATATATTTGGGCTGCCAACCGAGCTCGCGGATGATCGCCCCGGAATCGGCATAGAGCCCCGGCGAATCCCCGGCCCGGCGCGGCCCTTCCACCATGGGCACGGGCTTGCCCGACACCTTCTCCACGGCCCGGATCACCTCGCGCACGGAATTGCCCGTGCCGGTGCCCAGATTGTAGACGGCGCTTGCGCCGCCATCGAGCAGCTTTTTCACGGCCAGGATATGGGCATCGGCCAGGTCGGCGATGTGGATGTAGTCGCGCACGGCCGTGCCGTCGGGCGTGGGGTAATCGGTGCCGAAGACTTCCACCCGGGGGATGCGGCCGAGCGCCGCGGCAATGACCAGGGGAATGAGGTGGGTCTCGGGATTGTGGTCCTCGCCGATCTCGCCGTCCGGGTCGGCCCCGGCCGCGTTGAAGTAGCGAAGCGCCGTGTAGGTCATGCCGTAGGCCGCGTCGAAGTCCCTCAGCATCTGCTCGATCATGAGCTTGCTCGTGCCGTAGGGGCTCAAGGGGCGCAGCGGATGGTCCTCGGTCAGGGGCACCCGCTCGGGCGCGCCATACGTGGCGCAGGTGCTGGAGAAGACGATGTGCTTGCAGCCGGCCCGGCGCATGGCCGAGAGCAGCGACAGCGATCCGGCCACGTTGTTGCGGTAGTACTTCTCGGGATCGGCCACGGATTCGCCGACATAGGCAAAGGCGGCGAAATGGAGCACGGCGGCTGGCTTGTACTCGGCAAAGACCTCGTCGAGCTCGCCCTTGTTGAGGATATCCCCGCGCACCAGCGGTCCCCAATTGACGGCCCAGTCGTGGCCGTAGACCATGTTGTCGAAGGTGACGGGGGTAAATCCGGCCGCTTTGAGCGCCTTGCAGGTATGGGAGCCGATGTAGCCGGCGCCACCGGTAACGAGAATGTTCGTGGCCATGTTCGGTGTTCCTTCACGTTAAGATCTGACGTTGTCCCATGGAAGGGAAGTTGTCACTAACACCCTGAAAAATTGAGGAAGGGGAGAGCGCGAGAGGGGAGAACCCTTTTTAAAGGGTTTCCCCTCTCGCACGTTTTTCTCCCCATCCCTGCAACCTAGTTCCCCGAAAGGATCGCGGACGCGGGAAGAGACCGCGCCGCATTCCGCTTGCCGTGGCCCGTGGGCACGCCACCCAGGGTCATGGTCATTTCCCTGTAAAACGTCGTTGCGTAAATCGTCATCTTAAGCGGCATACCGGGCGCGAGTTTGTCCACGCCGAGCAGTCCGGCCGGCAGCCGCATCTCCACGGCAATGTGTGGCAGGGGCTTGGAAAGGACCTGGACGATGCCCTTGGCCGGGATCTCCGTGAGCTTCCCCTGGCCGTCCACCGCGAAAAGCCGGGGCACGAGCTCGAAGCGGCCCTTGTACTTGGGATGGGGGCGCGGCTCGAGGCAGGCGGCGAAATGCTTGAGGCCCGCTCCGGCGTCGACCTCCAAATGGATCTGGTAGGTCTCGGACACCGGAAAATCGCCGTTATGGGCCAGTAAAAACAGATCGGCATAGTTCTGGGCCAGATTGAACAGGTTGAGGCTGTCCGGGCTCCAGGAAAGATGCACGTCGCCGAAAGGCACATGCGGCGCGGGCACGTGAAACCAGGGCAGGCGCGTTGCGGCCTTGTCCGGCCAGTCGGCCAGGGAATCGTCGGTCACGTTCACGGCCGCTTTGGCCGGGTGGATGGGGATCACCGCCGGCTGGGGCGGGGTGTGCGTCCCGGCGCTTGCGGCATGGATGGCCGGGACCGCGGCGTTGGCCTGGGCCAGGGCGGCGGTCAGGCGTTCGTAGGGCTTGTTGTGGATGTCCACGAGCCCCATGTTGAAATTCTCGCCGTCGCCGCGTCCGCCCGAGGGCTCGTCGTAATACTGGAACCAGTGGATGCCGGCGACGTTTTGAAAGGCCGCGAAGTGGCGCACCGCCGCCGCCGCCCCGGCCGCGCGCTCGGCCTGGGTCTGCACGTGCATCAAATGGCCGTTGTTGACGTTGCCGGACCGGTTCTCGTTGGCCGCGAAGAAAAATTCCGAAATGAGCACCGGCGCGGTCGTCAACCTGGCCAGGCCGTTGAAATAATACGGCGCGACCCAGCCGTCCGGAGTGTCCACGTTGTAGTTGGTGGAAAGCACGTCCAGATGGCCGCGCGAGGCCAGCACCGCGTCCTGGTTGTAATAGAGCGGCAGCCGGTCGCCCATGACCAGCCGGTCCGGGTCCACGGTTTTGAGCGCCTTGTAGACCAGCTCGTAATACCGGCCGGCGCAGGCGGCGGTAAATTGCTGGATAAGATGGATGCCCTGCCCGCCCGGACGCAGGTGCAGCACCGCCCCGCCCTTTTTGAGGTCCTCGAAGGAGGCCACGCCCTCGCCGGGCACGAAATCGGCCAGCAGCCGGTCCCATTTGCCCTGGTAGTGGTCGTGGATCATGCGCCAGAGCACGCGCTTGGTATACACGGCCCACTCGTTGCCGAGGTACCAGCGGAAAAGCGGCGCGTTCCACCAGCCCACCTCGTTGTCCGTGAAGTAGCCGATGACGGCGAGATTGTCCTTGTAGGGCGCGACGAGCCGGCGCGCCGTGGCGATGGTCTTTTCCAGGGCGTCCGGGGCGAAGGGATCGAACCAGTGGAGGCGCGCGTTGCGGCCGAGGTCGATCTCCGGGACCAGGGGCAGGGTCATGGCCGTCGTGGGATCGGACCAACCGCCGCGCGTGTTGAAGCGCCAAGCGTAGAGGCGTTTCTGGGTATCCGCCGCCCAGGCCGCCGCATCGGGATAAAAGTTTTTGAAATAGTAGCCGTGGTCCTTGTAATGGACGTCGCCGCCGTTGACGGTATCCGCGCCGATGGAAAAAAAGCGCGGTCCGCCGGGCAGCGTCAGCCAGAAAACGCCATGATCGCGCGAGACGCCGAAACCGGCGGCCGGACACGTCGCGGCGGCGAGGCACAGCGCAACGACAACAGCGAGCGAAAGCGGGAAATGCCGTTTGAGCATACGCAGCGGTGATTTCACGAATTAGCGCAAGGCGTCGGCGAGGAGCTTCGCCAGCACCGTGTCGGAATCAAAATAGCGGGCGGCAAAGGCCTTGGCCGCCCTGGAGTGGCGCGCCCAGTCGGACCGCACGGCCTCGATGCCGGCCAGGGCCCCGGTCTCGTCGTCAAAGGCCAGCACACCCTCGCCCACGTCCATGAAGCGCGAGTAGCCCGTGTCCTGGACCACGGCCGGCCGGCCGGAAGCCAGGTAGCAGGCCGTGCGGCAGGAAAACCAGCCCGACCGCGTGGCCACGTAGGCATTCTTGGCGGTGGAAAATTCGGCCAGGCTGTCCCATATGTAATCCCGGTAGACCCAGGGCGTCTGGGACATGGAAAACCCGTCACGCAGCTTCCAGCCCTTTTCCTCCAAAAGCTCGCGCGGCGGCTTGCCGCCGCCAAGGGCCAGCTCGAGGGTGGCCGGAGTCTTTTGGGGCAGGTCGAGCATCTTCTCGAATTCCATGTTCTTGCCGCCGTATTGCACGCCGCCGACCAGCGGCCCCTTCTGGGTCGGCTGCCAGGACAGCACTGTGGTGAACACGTCGCGGGCGGGCTTTGCCGGCGCGCCGGCCCAGGCGTCGAGCACAATGGGCTGGCGGGTGGGAATCCAGTCGAAAATGCCCTTGGGCACGGTGCAGAAATCCTCGTTCACGTTCTCCCCGAACGAGAAGAACACGTCATGGCGGCGCATGTTCTCGATGTTTTTCTTTTCCTCGTCCGAGGCCGTGCCGGCCAGATAATCCGGGAAGCTCGACTGGGTGTAGAGCGGATCGGAGTCGATGAGCACCTTGACCGGGATTTTCGCGTAGGCCTCGCGCAACTGGCAGGTGGTGGAAATATTGAAAAAGACGTCGGCGCGCCCAACGACCGCAGCCAGATCCTCGGCGGACATGCCCCAGTGCCGGTCGTCCGGGCCGATGACGCAAAAGCGCTTGGCCAGCCCAGGATCGAGCCGCTCCAAAAAATCGCCCAGGTACTTCGTATGATAGGTCAAATCGTCCACAAAGGTGACGTTGAACGGATCATAGGCCCAGCCGCCCGTGTCCTCCAGATAATACACGTCATGGCCAAGACGATAAAACCCGTGGAGATACTGGATATAGTCCCAGGCCACGCCGCCAAGCGGATAGGTGGCGGCCAGCCCCGACACGATAATGGTGCGCTTTTGCATGGTGTGAGCATCCTTGTGGAGAAGGATGAGGAGGAACCGGGGGAGGGAACCCCTTTTTGAAAAAAGGGGTTCCCTCCCCCGGGCCCCCACCCTCCCCAAAAACTTTTAAAGGGGGGACGAGATCATACTCTCTGTCCCCTTCGTCCCGAAGGGACGATGGCCATCGTGTGGCCGGAAACAGAGCCGGCGAGCTTGCCGCGAAGCGGCATGCTGCGCCGGTCCGTTTCCGGCCACACCCTGCGGGCGCAAGCCCGCCAGTCCGCCACGCGGACCGACCTCACCCGCCGACCTATGCCCCTCCGCCCGCCAAAGCCGTCAAAAATTTTGGGAGGGGTCCAGGGGAACCTTTTTCCAAAAAGGTTCCCCTGGCCGCCGGAGGCATCCTCCCTGCGTCCTTCCCTCTTCTCACTCAATAAAATTTCTTTTCGCGTTCGCGGATATCCGCCGCGCCGATGAAGCGGAAATACTCCTCGAAGTCGAGCATGGTGTCCGGGCCGGCGAAACCGGCGCTGGTGCCGTGGGCCTTCAGATGCCCGGCCCATTTCCGTAGCGCCCGCACGGCGGTAAAGACCGAGGCGCAGGGGTAGGCCACGGCGGCATAGCCGAGCTCCTGAAGCTCGGAAGCCGGCAGAAACGGGCTGCGCCCGCCCTCGATCATATTGGCCATGACCGGGACGGCAAGCGAGGAATTGACCTTGCGCATATCCTCGACCGTGGTCACGGCTTCGACGAAGACCATGTCCGCGCCGGTCTCCGCATACAGTCTGGCCCGGCGGATGGCCTCGTCGATGCCGTACACGGCGGCCGCGTCGGTGCGGGCCATGATGACGAAATCCGGGTCGCGGCGGGCCCACAAGGCGGCTTTCAGCTTGGGCAGATACTCTTCCACCGGGACCACCGACTTGCCGGCCATGTGCCCGCAACGCTTGGGATAGGTCTGGTCCTCGATGAAAAGCGCGGCCGCGCCGAGCTGTTCCACTTCGCGCACGGTGCGGATGACGTTGTTGACGTCGCCGAAGCCGGTATCGATGTCCACCATGACCGGCACGTCCACGCGCGAGACGATGTGGGCGTAATGGGTGAGCATCTCGGTGGCCGTCAAAAGCCCGATGTCGGGCAGCCCGAGCAGGCTTCCGGCCGAGCCGTAGCCGGCCACGCTCATGGCGGAGAAACCGGCCTGGGCGATGGCCAGGGCGGAGAGGGCATCGTGGGCCACGGGAAGCATGAGGATTTCCGGAGCATGCAGCAGATCCCGAAAACGAGTGGTTTTTCTCATGGAAGATTCCTCGGTTGCGGTGAAAAGGCCTCAATAGCCGGGGGACGTGACGTCGCCTGTGAACACCGGATTCCCGTTGGTCAACCAGAGTTGGGCATGGCCGAAAAGACGCACCGTCATCGCGTCGCCGGCGACAAGGGCCGGCAGGTCGAGGCCGAACCGGGCGGAAACGTCGGTGAAGCGGCAGGGCGTCACGCCGGCCAGGGTGAAGAAGGTGCGGCCGGCCGCTTCCGCTTCCACCCGGTCGGCGGCGCAGGCCAGGCGCGGATACCAGAAGGCCGGGTAGCGCGTATGGGCCATGGGGCGCGGAGCGAAGGCGGCCCCGGCGCGCAGGGTGATGGCGCCGGGCCGGGCGGGATCGAGGCAACGGGCCACGGCATGGCCGGGGTAGTCGTCGCTTTGGCCGATGACCACGTTGTCCGTGGCGGCCACGGCCAGGGGCACGGCGGTTTCGCCCGGACGCGGCCAGCCGTTTTTGAAATCCACGCGCGGGTCGTCGAGCTTCACGGCATTGGCCAGCGCCGCTTCCGGTTCGGCCGGGGAACAGCCGGCCACGGCCCGGGCAAAGGACGGCACGGCCGGCAGCCCGGCGGCGATGTCCCGGGCGAGCAACTGGTTGCCGAGCTTGGTCAGGTGGATCTCGTCGAAATAATACTGCCCGGCCCGGGCCACGTCGGCGGCCACGGCCGCGTCGAAATCGGGCTGGGGATTGAGCACGAACGCGCCATCCTGCCGGGCGACCGCGGCATTGGCCTCGGGGAAGTAGGTCTTGCCGAAGCGGTACAGCGGCGTGGAGGCGTCGCGGACCACCTTGGGCGCATTCCCCGGCAACGGGTCCATGGCCAGCCAGGGATAGTCCACGAGCACGAACTCCCCGCCATCCTTGCGCACCATGTCGGCCAGGGCCTTCATGTTGTCGCGGTAGCCGAACAGCTCGATTTTCTTGCGAAATATGGCCGGATCATCGGCCTTTCTCCCCTGCCCGGCCAGGCCGCCGACCTTGGCGGCAAAGCGTTTGACCAGGGCGTAGAGGCTGACGTGGGTGTCCAAATACCGATCAGTGCGCTCGAGGAAGCCGCCCTGCCGCCCGGCATTGGCCAGGCTCAAAAGCTTGTTCTTTTCCTTGGCAAAGGCGGCCGAGTCGTCGGCCAGGGTGCTGGCGGCCAGGTCGTTGACCGCGTCCATGGCGATGACGAGGTCGGGCTTGAGCTTGGCCAGCTCGGTCCGAAAGCGGATGCGGGAATGCCAGCTGTGGTAGCCCATGACGCCGAGGTTCAGGACCTCGAAGCGCACCTTGCAGCCGCCGTAGACGCGCGTCAGCAGGTCCTCGAGCTGGGCCGGGAAGGAATTGGTCTTGTCCGCGCCCACGCCGTAGGTGGTGGAGCCCCCCAGGCACAGGATGCGGTAAACGCCCGGAGCCTTGGCCACGGGCACGGTCTTGCCGGCGGAATCCTCGAAACGGCTGGGGTCGGCGTCGTGGCGCACGAGCCGATACCCCAGATGTTCGTCGTACTGCACGACAAAGCCGGCGTCGCGGCCGTTTTCGGCGTTGAAAATCCGGGTCTGCGGCTCGCCGCCTTCCAGGTGGGCCAGGATCAGCCCCGCGCCCCAGTCGAGCAGGGCGAAAAGCGCCACGTTGACCAGCACCACACACAAGACGAACAGCCACCTGCGCCCGCCACGAACCGCCATCCGAACTCCTTGAAGCGTGTGTTAGAGGAATCGGGGGAGGGAACCCCTTTTTGAAAAAAGGGGTTCCCTCCCCCGAGCCCCCACCCTCCCAAAAAACTTTAACGGGAGAAGGACAAAAATTTTCACTTTCCCAAAAAGACCTTACAGATATAACATCCTATTATAGCTAAAAGTCTTTGGAAAGGGGGCCTGGGGGGAGAACCTTTCGTAAGACAAGGTTTCCCCCCAGCACCATTCCTAAAGATTTCTTAAGCTACCAAGGGGTGCGGCGGCAACTTCTCGGGGCGTCCCTTGCCCATCTGGATGGCGTGCAGGCGAGCGAATTCGCCGTTTCTAGCCATCAGCTCGTCGTAGGAACCCATTTCGTGGATGCGCTGGTTCTTGATGACCAGGATGACGTCGGCCCGGCGCATCATGGACAGGCGGTGGGCGATGACGAAGGTGGTGCGGTTTTCCATGAGCCGCTCCAGGCCTTCCATGATGAGGGCCTCGGTCTCGGCGTCGAGGGCCGAAGTGGGCTCGTCGAGGATTAAAAGCGGCGCGTCCTTGAGCAGCGCCCGGGCGATGGCCAGACGCTGGCGCTGGCCGCCGGACAGGTTGGAGCCCTTTTCGCCGAGGATGGTGTCGTAGCCCTTGGGCAGGGCCGCGATGAAGTCGTGGGCGTTGGCGAGCCTGGCCACGCGCTCCACTTCCTCGCGGGTCGCCTGCTTTTTGCCGTAGGCGATATTATCGTGCACGGACATGGGGAAGAGCTGGGTTTCCTGGAGCACGATGGCGATCTTGTCGCGCAGGCTTTTGAGGCCGACCGAACGCAGATCCTGGCCGTCGATGGTGATGGCCCCCTTCTGGGGATCGTAAAAACGCAGCAGCAGGCTGATAAGCGAGGTCTTGCCGGCCCCGGTCTGACCGACCACGGCCACGGTGGAGCCGCCGGGGCAGATGAAATCGACGTCGTTTAGAACCATCTTTTCCGGGACATAGCCGAAGGACACCGCATCGAAACGCACCTCGGCCTTGCTCACGGCCAGGGCCGGAGCATCGGGCGCCTCGGGCACGGCCTCGTCCACGGCCAAAACGTCCATGACGCGCTTGGCCTGGGCCAGGGAGCCCCGGATGCCGCCCACGGTGACGCTCAGGTTGTTGAGCGGCGTATACAGCGAGGCCAGATAGGCGATGAAGACCAGCAGCTCGCCGGTGGAAAGCAGGCCGTCGATCACGTGGCGCACGCCGACGTAGAGGACCAGCGCCGTGCCGGCGGCGGTGATGCCGGAAACCAGCCAGCCGTAGACCGTCTGCAAGGCGTAGAGCGACAGCTTGCGGTCGAAGGAACGCTGGGACTCGGACACGAACCTGCGGCGTTCCTCATCCTCGCGGCCGAAGGCCTGGACCAGGGTGATGGAGGAAAAGATGCGCTCCACCGTGGTGTAGACCTGGGACTCCTTGAGATGCGTCTCGGTGGTCAGGTCGCCGATCTTGCGCGACACTCTCGATATGGCGACGAAAAGCAGCGGGATGACGCACAAGGCGTAGAGCGTGAGTTCCGCGTCCATCTGCAGGCACACCACCAGCATGCCGAGGAGCAGCGCGGTGCTCGTCACCGTGGTGAAAACGCCGTTCATCAAAAGCGCCTGCACGGCGTAGGTGTCGCCCATGATGCGGTAGATGAGGTCGCCCGTGGGCCAGTTCTGGTGGAAGCGCAGGGACTGGCGCTGGAGATGGTCGAAGAGGTCGCAGCGCAGATCCTGCACCATGTCCTGACCCATGCGGATGGTCAGGTAGTTGTTGAGGAGTTGCACGAAGCCCACCAGAAAGTGCACGCCGACCAGCATGCCGACCACGGTAAGCAGCTGGACGCCGATGGAGATGGCGGCCAGATCGGGCTTCCAGCCCATGACGTCCAGGGGCTTGTGGCCGATGATCTGGTCCACGGCCAAGGTCAGCGGCCAGGGTTTGAGGAGCTCCATGGCGCTGGCCAGGGCGACCAGGCCAAGCCCCAGGAGGAACAGGTACTTGTAGGGCTTGAGGTAGCCCAGCAGCGTGCGGAACATGCTCATGGCGATTATCCTTGGAAGCGGGGGCTCTGCCCCCGCCCCCTCGCCAGGAGAGGCGCTGCCTCTCCTGGACCTCTCCGCCGGGAGGCCAAGGGCCCCCGGACCCCCCGTATAGAAAAAATGACACACCGCCCCGAGGCTTAAACGCCCCGGGGCGGCGTGGCGAATAACCCGGTTAAGCGGCCTCGGTCTCGACGACCACCGGCTCGGGCTCGACCGCAACGGCCGGCGCGGCGGGAACGACCTCCTGGGCCTCCTCGGCGGCCTCGGCCACGGTTTCGGCCGTGCGCGGCTTGACCACGCGGGTCACGCGCTCTTCCACCGGCTCGGTCATGGAGCAGCCGGGCCGGGTGACCATGACGTACTGGATGATGGTGGCCACGAGCGAGGCGGCCCGGAAAAGCCCCGTGACCATCCAGCCGGCCAGGCCGAGCGCCACGGCTCCGGCGGCCAGGGCCAGGATCGGATGGAACAGGAAGCTGCCGGCGGCCGCGCCCAGGCAGGCGACCAGGGCCAGGACCGACGCGCCGGAAGGCAGCACCGAACCGGCCAGACGCACGAACCGCTTCTCGCCGCCGTGGTTTTCCACGGTCACGCGCAGGCGCGCGGTGGTGAGCTTGCCCGCCTTGGCGGCCAGGTCCCAAGGCGGCGTGGACGACGAGGCGGCAAAGCCGCTGTCGAGGGCGTAGGAGACGCCGAGCGTGCGCAGCAGGCCGATGATGGAAGCAAGCAGCTCGTCGCGCTCCAAGCTCTTGTCGTTCCAGAAAAAGCGGTGGAAGGACAGGCGATGGGCCAGGATGCTGCCGGTCGCGGCCAGACGGCGCAGGATCCCCACGCGCGGCAGGTTCGACTCGTCGCAGGCCGTGGTGTCGGCCAGGGGCAGCGGGCAGGCGTTGACGCCGGCCCCGCGCTTAAGCGTCCAGACCGTCTTGTAGCGGGTCCAGCCGCGCAGCACCGGCTGGGCCACGGTCAGCCCGGCGATGATCAGGCGCGCGGTGATGTTGTCGTACTGCTCGGGCAGCCGGGCCTTGCTCACCCGGTAGGCCACGAAGGCCAGAGTCGATGCGGCCATGGCCAGTCCCAGGCCGCCGGCGATAAGGCTGAAGGGGGTGGCGATCATGCAGGCCACGGCCAGAAGCATCCACTCCATGGACAGCGGCAGGTAGGCAGTGAGGCTGCCCTTGGGCTCGTACAGGGTCTGGAACAGCCCCATGCCGAAAGCGCCGTGGTAGACGATGGGCCGCGCGGCCAGAAGCGCGCCGGAGATGTCGCCGTAGATGCGGCCGGCCCAGCGCGAATTGCCGAGCATGTTGAAGCGGTCCTTATGCTTGGGCAAAAGCAGCGCCTCGGCCCGGCCGTAGCCCTTCTGCTGCTTGAGGTAGGCCGAAACGGTGTTGCGGCGGTGATGCCAGACGGTCATGGCCGCGGAAAAGCCGATGAGATGTCCCTGGTCCTGGAGCCGCCAGCACACGTCCACATCGTCGCCGGCCGCGCGGTAGGTGGCGTCGAAGCCGCCGATGCCGGCCAGATGCTCCTTGCGGTAGGCCATGTTGCAGCCGGGGATGTGCTCGGCGATCTCGTCGGTCAAAAGCACATGGGTCGGCGCGCCGGGGGAGACGGCCACGCAGGCGGCGGTGCGGTTGTCCTCGGCCGGGGTCAGGTTGGGACCGCCGACGGCCACGAAGCGCTCTTCGGTAAAGGCCCAGGCCATGTAGTGGAGCCAGTGCGGGTCCACGTAGCAGTCGGAGTCGGTGTAGGCCACGATCTCGCCCTGGGCGGCGTTCATGCCCACGTTGCGGGCGGCGGAAAGGCCCAGGTTCGGCTGGTGGATGACGTGGATGTAGGGCGCGGCGGCGGCGTGGCGGTCGCTTATCGCGCCCGTCTCGTCGGTGGAGCCGTCATCGACCACGATGACCTCGAATTTGGGGTAATCCACCTTGGCGAACGAGGCCAGGCAGCCGTCCATGGTGGAGGCGGCGTTGTAGGCGCACACGACCACGGAAATAAACGGCGCGTTTTCCGGCAGCATGGGCAGACGCTGGCGGTAGACGTCGGCCACGGCCTGGTAGGCGGGCTTGGGCTTTCTGGTCTCGGTCACGATGCCGAATTTCCAGTCCTCGATGAGGTGGCCGCCGGTGAACCATTCGTCGGTCCAGGCGAAGACCATGGTCCCGGAGACGCCGAGCTCGAAGGCGGAGTTGAGCTGCCAGGACAGGGTCTCGGCCACGTGGTCCTCGTCGTTGCGGATGGAATCCATGCCGAACTCGGACAGGACCAGCGGCAGTTCGCCGGCCACGTTCTGCAGCCGCTTGACGTAGGAGCGAAACGCCTTCTTGTCGTGCAGGTAGACGTTGATCGAGAGGAAATCGAGAAACGGCAGGCGCAGATATTCGGTGGAGGGGTAGTTGGCGTAGGTGACCATGCCCTCGGGGTCTTCCTCGCGCACGATGGCGGCGAGCTTGGCCAAAAATTTTTCCACCTTGCCCGCGCCGTGCCAGCGCACGATGTGGCTCGGAATCTCGTTGCCGATGAGCCAGGCGAGCAAGGCCGGGTGGCCGGCCAGGGAGGCGACGGCCTCGCGCACGGTCTTTTTGATGTCTTCCTTCACTTCCCACTGGTCGAGGAAGCACAGGTGCTCGGGCCAGGGGATGCCGACCATGACGCGGATGCCGTGGCGGGCGGCGATATCCAGAAAACGGCGCGGCGGCACGTAGTACACCCGGATGGAGTTGACGCCGGCCCGGCGCATGAGTTCGAAATCGTGATTGACGGTTTCGTCTTCGGGCAACTGCTCGCCCCGGGAGTTCTCCGGGAACGGTCCGTAGGTGACGCCCTTGATGAAGAACTTGTCCTCGCCGGCGAACAGATAACGGCCCTTGGCGCGTACGCGCGGCAGCGTCTTTACGCCCGCAAGGCCTTCTTCGATCTGGAACATGGTTCCCTTCTCCTGGTATGGGCGGTCTCCCGCCTTTTTTGCGCTCCGCCGCCCGGTTCCCGTAAGCGGCGGCGATACTGGTCTTTTTCCGTATCCGTCCAGACAATACCTTGAAATCTCTAAATAAAACTTCAAGAGACCTCATACAGCCGGACGACTCGCGGACACCAATTAGCAATGAACGTGCCATGCCCGCAAAGGGCCAAAAAACAGGAGATTGGGGGATCAGGAAGGAAGAAAGGACGCGACCGGTTACGAAAATTGCGCACTCGATTACGTTATCGTAATCGAGCGTTGCCTCTTATATAAAACAGAATCATTTAAAAATGATATACGATAAAGAGGAAATACGTACCCGGGAAAGTCAACCTGGAAATCCGCCATCACGGGATCGCCGATGACGGGAAACCGCCGTCTAGCAGTCCCGCCCCCGGATTGTTTTTTTGATCGCTGCACCGAGCAAAGAGAGGGTAGCCACAATAGCCCTTTTTGCACCACACTGCGGCAAAGTGCCCCGGCCACTGGACGATGACGCCCACACCGTCTATTGGGCATTCTCTGAAGAAATCTTCTCTATAAAATCGGGTTGTTCCAGCAAAAAACTACTCACGGACGCGGCGGCCTGACGAAATCCATTCTCATTCCAATGGATATCATTGTACTTATGCAACCGAAGTGGATCATCGCCAAAACTGTCATTGAGATCGATAAAATGCGTTCGTGTTTCTTTTGCAAGCAATACAATTTTATTCTTATACTCTTTAGCGAGAAAAACCCGACCGGTCGGTTTTGACCGAAATCTGAATTCCTGCTGCAAAAGGTTGTTTCTGACCGAGCAATCATCGGATATCGCTAAAAAGAATTTAAAGTCCCGAGCCTCGGCAAGCTGATTGAATGCAAGGAGCGCACATTTCGTGGCGGACAATGCACTCTTGAATACAGGCGGCATTGTCTCCGTTGCCACCCAGAACATACTGTTCATATCAAGATCGTCAGGAAATGACCATCCCGCAAGCAATCCAGCGTATGCCGGCATCGATTTAATTTGATAATATCGGTAGGAAAATTCCCTATCCATGCCGAGAAAATTCTTGTCCCCTCCTTGCGCGACGATATCCTTGAGCCAATTATAAGCATAGAAACGACCAAAAATCTTCTCCAATCCAGACTCAAGAACCGTGTACAACGTATGCCTATTCTCACTTGGCGATTCCTTAAGCACGTATTCCTTAAAATTGCTATCAGCCGATATCTGGACACATTCCCCATTGCGTTCTTCAAAAAACAACCCCATGGGATGATCGGGATGCCCCCGCAACTTTATGGCCTCCAATACGCGAGAGTCGTTGGCAAATGTCGATGAGTTGAAAACGGCGACTACCGCCACGGGGTGGAACTGCGATCCTATTTCCTTTACGAACGCATACATGTTTCCAAGGCCAATTCCAGGGAATCCCATAGGAATGACTTCAACCTGTTCTCCATGAACAGATTTGTTTAAATCATCTTCAAGATGCCGCGCCAAACTTGTGCCGCTTACAAATGAATCACCGACGAGCAAAATCTTTTTCTTTTTATTTCCCGAGACATCCCGAGGCTTATCGACAAATCCAAAGGAATTCACTTTATCCGGGCATGTTTTGTGATCGTATAAAAAACCGACCTTGGCATGGAAAACATAGCCTATTGGATCTTCGTAGTTCGAAGTCAAATGAAGATACAGCTCAAATGCGAGCGGGACAAACAAAACACAAAAGACAAAGAGAAACAGCACCACTAGAATACGCTTCCACATAATAACATCAAACCCTTTACAGAAAATGGGGGGTGTCACGAAGAGGACGCAAGCACCAAGGTCGGGAGTGCGACGACGACAGTCCCGCAACCGGCCTGAAGCGGAAAGGGACGCGAAGCATGAGGAGGTCGCCCTTTGCTGCGGGTCTCCTCTCTTGAACCTTCTTTCTCAAAAGCAATGCCCCGCTAAAACAACCCCGCCACATATTGGTTCGTGGCTTCGAGGCGCCGCAGCAGGACCGCGGCCAGCCGGGATGCGGCCGCCGTATCGCCGGCCCGCCCGGCCAGTTCCAGATCATAGGCCGCCTGGCGCAGGGGCTCGGCGAACATTGTCGCGGCCACGCCCTTGAGGGAATGGGCCAGATGGGTGACGGCATTCATGTCTCCGGAGGCCAGGGCCTGCTCGAAGCCGGCCCGCCGGCCCGGGGTCTCGCTCTGGAACACCCGGAAGATCTCGCCCAACAGTTCGTTGTCGTTATCGAACCGCTGCCGCAGCCGGTCCATATCCACCAGACCGCGCGTCCCGTCGTCGACATCGGCCATATGCCATCCTCCTTGGCGCGGGCGTCCGCGCGGCGTCCCCCGGCATTTCGGGAGCGCGGCATCAATGCGTCGCGCCGGCCAACACCGGCGGTAGAAAAAGGGTAATGGCGCATCCGCCGTCCGGCTGCCCGACCGCCTCCACCGAGCCGCCGAAATCGTCCACCACTTTTTTGACCATGGCCAGCCCCAGGCCGTATTCGCACTGGTCCCCTTTATAGAAGGGGCTGAACATGTTTTCCAGGTTTTCCCGGGTCACGCCGCGACCGCTGTCCGTGACCCGGAGCCGCACCCGCTCCTCGACCCGGTCGGCGGCCAACGCGACCAGACCGCCATGGGGCAGGGATTCCAGGGCGTTTCGCAGCAGATTGACCAGACATTGCTTGAGCAGGGCCGGATCGAGAGCCACAGGCGGCAGTTCCGGGGCGATGTCCATCACCAGCCCCACCCGGCGCGTATCGGCCTCGGCGCTCACGGCGTCCACGGCTTCCCGGGCGGCGCGGTCCACCTCGGCCTTTCCCTCCACCGTCCCGCCGACCGGCCGGGCGAATTCCAGAAACTGGGTGAGCAGCGCCTCCATGCGGGCCAGCTCCTCCACCACGATGCCCGCCTTCTCCCGGGCCGCTTCGGGCAGGTCGCTCATGGCCGAAAGGCGTCTGGCGAAGCCGCTGGCCGCGAACAGCGGATTCCTGATCTCGTGGGCCAGATACGAGGACAACCGGCCGACAGTCTCGATGCGTTCGGCCTGCCGGGCGCTGATCTCCCCCTGGGTGCGGTCGGTGATGTCGCGGCGGAAAACCACCACGTGCCCGACCCTGCCCACGGCGTTGCGGATGGGGTAGGCGTAGGTGCGGAAGTAGCGCAGCCGGCCGTCGACGGCCATGGCCGTCTGGAGCCGCTCGGCCTTGACGCCGGTCGCCAGCGCCATGCTGAAAGGGGACTGCGGATCGCCGGGATCGCAAAAAGGCGGGTCGTCGGGGCCGCTTTGCAGTTCCTCGCAGGGCCGGCCGAGGAGCGATTCCTTGGGTTTGCCCAGGCGCGCCACGATGTTGCGGTTGAGGTCGACCACCTTGCCGGCGGCCGAGACCAGGGCGATATCCTCCTGGACCTCGTCCACGATGGCTTCGAGCAAAAGTTTCTGGTGGTCGAGGCGGCGGCGGCAATGCGCGCCCACGGACACGGCATTGGACAGCGCGCACAGGAAAAAGGAGGCCGTGCTGTCGATCAGCGAGGCTCCGGGCGGCAAAGACGCAGCCAGGGCCCGGCAGTCGCAGCCGCTTTGCAGCTCCACCACAAGGTTGATGCCGGGGTTGGCGGCGAAAAGCTCTTCGGGCGAAGGATAAAGCGGCACCCCGGCCAGAAGCGGCTCGCCGCGGCGGGGATCGTCCGGGGCCAGCCCGGCCACGCCGGCCAGCCGCATGGGCGGCAGGAATTCGCGGAACTCCTCGCCGGCCACAATTTCAAGGATGGTGTCGAATCCGGGGCCGCAACCCACCACGCCGACGAGATAATCCCGTTCCTCGGTGTCGAGAACGCAATACCCTTCCCGTGCGGCGCGTGGACCGTCCACCATGCGGCCTTCCCCTCCGGGTCAATCGTGCTTCCGGTTTTCGAGCATCGCATAAACCTCTTTGACGGTCCATCCCGAAAGCCGCGCCGCGGCGCGTCTCGCCGCCTCGCGGGGCTTGCCTCCCGCCGCCGCCTCCTCCCGCGCCACGCGCGCCGCCTCTTCCTCGGACGCGCGCGCCGCCCGGCCCGGGCCGACCACCACCGTCACCTCGCCGAGAAGCTCCAGCTCCTGTCCGGCGAATCCAGCCAGCGTCCCGGGCAGAAACTCCTCAAATGTCTTTGTAAGCTCCCGGCACAGCACGCATTCCCTGTCGCCCAGAGCCTGCAAGGCAATGGCCAGGGTCGCCCGCAGCCGCGTCTTGCGCTCGAAAAAAACCAGCGTCGCGCCCGTCGCGCCGAAGCGGGCGAAAAGCTCCCTGGCCTCGGAGGCGGTGCGCGGCGGGAATCCCAGGAAGGAAAAGGGGTACGGCGCGATGCCGGCCGCCGAGAGGGCCGCCAGTATGGCCGAGGGACCGGGCACGGGCGAGACGGCGTGTCCCGCTTCCCGGGCGGCCCGCACCAGCCGGTAGCCCGGATCGGCCAGAAGCGGCGTGCCGGCGTCGGAAACCAGGGCCAGATCGTCCCCGGCGTCCAGAAGCGCCAGGACCTGGGGGAGCCTCGCCTCCTCGTTGTGCTCGTGAAAGCTCGTGAGCCGCTTGGCCGTTATGCCGAGCGACTTGAGCAAAAGCCCCGTGCGCCGGGTGTCCTCGCACAACACCGCCTCGGCCCCGGCCAAGACCGAAGCCGCCCGGGGCGAAACGTCAGCGACGTTGCCCAAGGGCGTCGCCACCACAAAAAGCGTTGCCGCGCGCGTATCCGTCAAACCGGCCTCCTTGCCCTCCCCGTCCTGGTACAGGCTGGGCCGGGGCATTGACAAGGTCCGGCTTTCGAATACTTTAACGCCATTTCAGTATTGTGCCGCCGGGGGAAAAGAGCCTGCAACCGCCTGTTTTCCGACCCTGCCCGTATGCATAGTCGACGCCGTCCCAAGGAATGATCCCTGAAAATACCCGGACAACAACTCGAAACGCAAGGATACGCCATGCCACAACAGGTCGTCATCATCGGAGCCGTGGCCCTGGGGCCTAAGGCCGCCTGCCGCTTCAAGCGCCTCTCCCCGGACAGCAAGGTCATCATGCTCGACCGGGGCAAACGCATCTCCTACGGGGGCTGCGGCATTCCCTACTACGTTTCCGGCGAGGTCAGCGAAGTCTCGGCCCTGCAAGCCACGGCCTTCAACATGGTACGCACGCCCGAATTCTTTCACGAAGTCAAGGACGTGGACGCCCGCCCCGAAACCGAGGTCACCGCCATCGACCGGAAAGCCAAGACCGTGACCGCCCGGCACCTGCTGACCGGCAAGGAAGAGGCCATCCCCTACGACAAGCTGGTCATCGCCACGGGCAGCTCCACGCGCAAGCTCCCCATCCCCGGCTTCGACCTGCCGGGCGTGCACGCGGTCAACGACCTGGAAGCGGCCGAGGCCATCAAAAACGCCGTGACCGCCGGCTCGATCGGCTCGGTGGCGATCATCGGCTCGGGATTCATCGGCCTGGAAATGGCCGTGGCCTTCGCCGACATGTGGGGCCTCGACGTCACCGTCATCGAGCTTTTCGACCAGATCCTGCCGGGCGTGACCAGCCCGACCCTGGCCGGCATGGCCCATCGGCACATGGAGGAAAAAGGCGTCGCCTTCCGCCTGGCCGAACAGGTCAAGGCCATCGAGGGCGACGGCAAGGCCCAGCGCGTGGTCACGGATAAGGGCGTGGTCGAGGCGGACATGGTCATCGTGTCCGTTGGCGTCACCCCCAACGACGCCCTGGCCAAGGCGGCCGGGCTCGAGGTCTCCCCGCGCGGCGGCATCATCGTGGACGAGCACATGCGCACTTCCGACCCGGACATCTATGCCGGCGGCGACTGCGTGGTGGTCAAGAATCTGGTCACCGACCAGCCCATGTTCCTGCCGCTCGGGTCCATGGCCAACCGGCAGGGCCGGGTCATCGGCGACAACCTGGCCGGGGGCGATTCCTCGTTCGAAGGCGTGGTCGGCTCCTGGTGCGTCAAGCTCTTCGACCTCGGCGCGGCCGGAACCGGGCTCACCCTGGCCTCGGCCAAACGGGCCGGCATCGACGCCGTCTCCACCCACATCACGGCCGTGGACCGGGCCCATTTCTACCCCGAGCACAAGCTCATGTCCCTGGAGCTCATCGCCGAGCGCGGCACCAAGCGGGTGCTCGGCTTGCAAGCCCTCGGTGAAAACGGCGACGCCGTGGTCGGCAAGGTCAACACCGTGGCCGCCATGCTGCCGGGCAAGCCCAAGGTCTCGGCCGTCTCCAACGTGGAAGTGGCCTACTCCCCGCCTTTCGCCGCCGCCATGGACATTCTCAATACCGTGGGCAACGTGGCCGACAACATCCTCTCCGGCAAAAACGCCGGCATCGACGTCACCGAATTCGGCCGCCTCTGGAAGCAGTCCGACCTCGGCGACGCCTACATCCTCGACTGCCGCGAGGAAATCCAGGGCAAGCCGCTGGTGGAGAAATACCCCGGCCGCTGGCACAACATTCCCCAGGGCCAGTTGCGCGAACGCCTGGCCGAAGTGCCCCGCGACAAGAATATCGTGCTCATGTGCAACACCGGAGCGCGCTCCTACGAAGCCCTGATCACCCTGGCCCACATGGGCTTCAAACAGGTCGTCAGCGTCGAGGGCGGCATGGCCGCCGTCGGCGCCGCCGGCATTGAGGTGTAAAGAGGGGAAGAATGCCTCCGGCGGCCAGGGGGGAAACTTTTTGAAAAAAGTTTCCCCCCTGGACCCCTCTTCAAAAACTTTCCAAGGGGCATGGTGAGGATTCTTTTCCCCTCGGCGTGGCCCTCAAGGACAACGAATCCTTTTATAGCGCGTCGCCAGTCGCGAACACATGCCCCCTTCCGGCGGGAAAAACCTTTCCCAAAACCGTGTTCGCCCCTAACGCGTCCCCCCTCATCCCTCGCGCCTTCCCCTCCACGTGAAAAAATGCGCGGGCAACCCCCACTTTGCCGCAAGGGGGCTTGCTCCATACGGAAATTTAAAGTATTACGTTTTCGTGTTACGAAATTTTATTTCATACTATTTAAAACAAACTATTTTCGTATGAATATACACGAGAACTTTTCCGCTCGCCTCCCGCCAGCTCCAGGGGGCTCCACAAACCGGTCGAAACGCACCGCGCCCCCGCTCCCGTGAAAAACCGCCCGCAAGGGTAACCCATCTAACCGTTGGAGGTTGCGTATGAGCCGCATCGAGATGGCAAAGATCTTCTACGAACAGACCGTGCCGCCTCCGGGCACGAACCTGGACCAGGCCTATATCGTCCAGGTCGACGAGACCAAATGCATCGGCTGCGATACCTGCATGGGCTACTGCCCCACCGGGGCCATCACCGGCGAATCCGGCGAGCCCCACAAGGTGGTCGATCCGGCCGCCTGCATCAACTGCGGCCAGTGCCTCACCCACTGCCCGGTTGCGGCCATCTACGAGACCGTGTCCTTCGTCCCGGAGATCGAAGCCAAGCTCAAGGACAAGAACGTCAAGGTCATCGCCATGCCGGCCCCGGCCGTGCGCTACGCCCTGGGCGATCCCTTCGGCATGCCGCTCGGCGCGGTCACCACCGAGCATATGCTCACGGGGCTCAAGCAGCTTGGCTTCGACAACGTCTGGGACAACGAGTTCACGGCCGACGTCACCATCTGGGAAGAGGGCTCCGAGCTTCTGGCCCGCATCACCAAAAAGCTCGACAAGCCCCTGCCCCAGTTCACCTCCTGCTGTCCCGGCTGGCAGAAGTACGCCGAGACCTTCTACCCCGAGCTGCTGCCGCACTTCTCCTCGTGCAAGTCGCCCATCGGCATGATGGGTCCCCTGGCCAAGACCTACGGGGCCAAGGAGCTCGGCTACGAGCCCAAGCAGATCTACACCGTGTCCATCATGCCCTGCACGGCCAAAAAATTCGAAGGCATGCGGCCGGAGATGGACGCCAGCGGCTTCCGCGACATCGACGCCACCATCAACACCCGCGAGCTGGCCTACATGATGAAAAAGGCCGGCATCGACCTGCCGAAGATCGCCAATGGCAAGCGCGACGCGGTCATGGGCGAATCCACGGGCGGCGCGACCATCTTCGGCGTTTCCGGCGGCGTCATGGAAGCGGCCCTGCGCTTCGCCTACCAGGCCCTGACCAAGAAACCGCCCCAGAGCTGGGACTTCAAGGCCGTGCGCGGCCTAAACGGCATCAAGGAAGCCACCATCAACATCGGCGGCACCGACGTCAAAGTGGCCGTGGTCAACGGCGGCAAGAACTTCGCCAAGGTCTGCGACGAGGTGAAGGCCGGCAAATCGCCCTACCACTTCATCGAGTTCATGGCCTGCCCAGGCGGCTGCGTCATGGGCGGCGGCCAGCCCATCATGCCGACCGTGCTCGAATCCATGAACCGGACCACCACGAAGTTCTACGCGTCGCTCAAAAAGCGTCTGGCCCTCTACGACGCGCAAAAGGCGTAACACATAAAAATACGTTGGTATCTTTGCAGAAATAACGACCCAGGCGTGTGCCCCTCGAAACCCGCACAAGCGGTTTCGCGGAAACGCGCCCCAGGAGGATCTATGTCGATACTTGCCACCACCCGGCGCGGCTTTATGAAGACCGCCTGCGTGCTGACCGGCGGCGCCCTGATCGGCCTGCGCCTGACCAGCAAGGCCGTTGCCGCCGCCAAACAGCTCAAAGAGTACATGATGGACCGCGTAAACGCCGTCTATGGCGCGGACGCCAAATTCAAGGTCCGGGCCTCCCAGGACAACGCCCAGGTCATCACGCTCTACAAGAAATTCCTGCATGAGCCCCTGTCCCACGAGTCCGAGCATCTGCTCCACACCAAATGGGTGGACCGCTCCAAGGATCTGGCGGCACTGAAGGCCAAGGGCCTGTACCCCACGCCGCGGGCCAAGGAATTCGAAAAAGAGCCGTATCCATTCCAGTAACCCCGGCCTTCCGTTCCGGACGAACCCGCGGCAAGGGTTTTGCCTGACCCTAGGGTTGCGTCCCTCTGCAACACCTCTCCCGTCCAACTTGGCGGCCGTGCGACGATCGCGCGACGCCCGCTTGCGTCTTCTCTCGCCATGCGGCGTTGCGCGCTTTTCTCCGGCGCTTTACTTGGGCCGTTTTCTTGAGTATTCCTCCCCAGCCACTGTAATGGGCGCGAAAATGGTTGGAATATGAACGATACAGACGGGAAAACACCTGTCGCTTCGTCGTCACGTTCCGGCCAAAAACGCATTGCCCCGGCCGGACGGCGTAACAGCCGTCATACGCATCCCTTCCTGATGCCCGGCCGTCTCCCGCAGCCGGCAAACCGACTGAAATAAGGGCCCCATGAGGGATGCCCTCCTGTGGAAACGGCGCGTTTCGCCAACGCGCCAGGGGTCGTTCGCCGTGCCCGCGCCACGGTGTCGTCCCATGGAAAGTGCTCATCAACCCGCAACACGAGGAAGGATTTGTTATGAAACGTTTTACCGTGCTGGCCCTGCTGGCGGCGCTTCTGGCGGGGACGGCCGGCCTGGCCATGGCCGCGACGGACGTGCGGATCACAGGCGACTCCCGTGTGTACGGCGTCTTTTTCAGCGGCCACAACTTCACCGGCTGGAACGACGCGGCCTGGACCTCCAACGCGCCGACCTGGACCGCCGCCGGCACCAAAACGGAAGACACCTTCGAAGTATGGGAGCGCATCCGGGTGCGCACCGACTTCATTGCAAGCGAAAACCTGAAGTTTCGCCTGGGCACCAAGGTGGACAACACCTGGGGACACGGCCCCTACACCGCCGCCAACCCGGACGTGGCCATCCAGGTCTACCAGGCCTTTCTCCAGTTCAAATATCCGGGCACCGACATCGAGGTCACGGCCGGGCTCCAGCCCACGGCCCTGCCCCAGAGCGCGCTTTTCAACGACAGCATCGTCTTTACGGACTGGGCCGCCTCGCTGCTCATAAACGCCCCCCTCATTCCCGACACCCTGCGCGTCACGGCCGGTTTCGCCCGCCTCATCGACACCAACCGGACCTATGACACCACCACCACCCAGGTCGGCGACGAGCTGGACTTCTATATCCTGACCCTGCCCGTCACCACGCCGGGCTTCAAGGTCACGCCCTGGGGCGTTTTCTCCATGGCCGGGTCCAAGGCCGCCTATTTCACCAGCTACGCCTCGTCCTTCGCCGAAGCCTCCTATGCCGAGGACCTGCTCTCGGCCGGCACGCTGGTCGGCGCGACGGGCTGGAAGAACAACCAGAACCCCTATTACTGGGTCGGCGGCGCCTTCGAAATCGACGCCCTCGATCCGGTCAAGTTCTACGCCGACGTCATAAACGGCGGCGGCGCGCTGTCCGACCGCAAGAAGAGCCGCCGCCAGGGCTGGTTCCTCGATCTCGGGGCCGAGTACACCGGCTTCGACCTGCTCACGCCGCAGATCTGGGGCTGGTGGTCCACCGGCGAGGACGGCTCCACGGCCAACGGCTCCGAGCGCATGCCCCATACCCGTCCCAACTGGGGTCCGGGCGGCTCGTTTCTTTTCGACGACAGCGCCGTCTTCGCCCGCAACTCCAACATGGGCATGGACCCGGTCGGGGCCATGGGCCTGGGCGTGTCGTTCAACAACATCACCTTCATGGAAAAGCTGTCCCAGCGCGTGACCTTCACCTACCTGCGCGGCAACAACTCGCCCCGGGCCATCCGCTTTCTCAATACGGCGCTGGGCTCCAATCCCTACTTCGAGATGGGCCGCGACCTCACCTGGAACGAGTACGCCATGGGCGTCAATTTCGACAGCCAGTACATGCTCTACGAAAACCTGGCCCTGCGCATGGAAACCGGCTGGGCCCACGGCCACTTCCAGGAAAGCGTCTGGGGCCACCGCCTGGCCAGCCAGGGCAACGGCAACGACACCTGGAAGCTCTCCCTGGGCTTCACTTACCGCTATTAGAAAGAACCGGGGGGAAACCTTTCTGTAGAAAGGTTTCCCCCCGGGCTCCCCTTCCCAAGACTTTTAACGATAACGACTTGTCACCGTTAAAAGTTTTGGGGAGGGGAGAGCGCGAGAGGGGGACCTTTTTTTCAAAAATGGTCCCCCTCTCGCATCGTCTTCCTTCTTCTCCCCCAATCACCCATATAAACCTTTTTTCATGAAATTCCGGGGAGTCGGGCGTTGCGTCGACATGGCCAAGTGGCTAGAGGGATACGGTCCGCCCGTGCGGACCGCGCGCAACCCCAAAAGGAGTCTCCCCATGCCCGCAGCCAAGCGGCGCTTTCTGTCCGACCTGTGGAAGCTCACCAAACCCTATTGGAAAAGCGAGGAAAGACTCAAGTCCGGCCTGCTCCTGGCCGTCATCGTCGGCATGAGCCTTGGGATCGTCTACCTCAACGTGCTTTTCAACGAATGGAACAACCTCTTTTACAATTCCCTCCAGGAAAAGAACATCGATGCCTTTTTCCGGCTCTTCGGCCGGTTCACCATCCTGGCCACCATGTTCATCATCGTGGCCGTCTACCAGATATACTTGCGCCAGATGCTGCAAATCCGCTGGCGGCGCTGGCTGACCCAGCGTTATACCGAACGCTGGCTCACGCCGCATAACGCCTATCGGCTGCGCTTCGAGGGGGGGCTGACCGACAACCCCGACCAGCGTATCAGCGAGGACATCAACGGTTTCGTGGAGCAGACCCTGTCGCTGACCCTCGGCTTCCTCGAATCCGTGGTGTCGCTCGTCTCCTTTTCCGTCATCCTCTGGAACCTGTCCGGCGACATCCACATCCTGAACCTGCCCATCCCGGGCTCCATGCTCTGGGCCGCCCTGGTCTACGCCGGCGTCGGCTCGCTGCTGACCCACTACATCGGCCGTCCGCTGATCCGGCTCAACTTCTTCCAGCAGCGCTACGAGGCCGATTTCCGTTTCAACCTGGTGCGCGTACGCGAAAACGCCGAGGCCATCGGGCTCTACGGCGGCGAGGACCAGGAGGGGCGGGGGCTTGTCGAACGCTTCAGCCATGTGGTGGCCAACTGGTGGGGCATCATGCGCCGGCAAAAGCGCCTGACCTGGTTTTCCGCCGGCTATTCCCAGGCGGCCATCATCTTTCCCTTCCTGGTGGCCGCGCCGCGCTATTTCTCCGGGGCCATCCACCTGGGCGGGCTCATGCAGACCGTCTCGGCCTTCGGCCATGTCCAATCCGCCCTGTCCTGGTTCATCGACGCCTACACGCGCCTGGCCGAATGGAAAGCCACCGTGGACCGGTTGACCGGCTTCGAGGCGGCGCTGGAGGACCTCGACACCCACAGCGAGGCGGGGCTCACCCGGCAGGCCGCGCCGGCCGGCGCGGGCATGGCCCTTCGCGACGTGAGCCTGCGCCTTCCTGACGGCGGCACGCTTCTGGCCGGAGCCTCGCTGACCCTGCCCCCGGGCGAGCGGGTGATGCTGGCCGGGCCGTCCGGCTGCGGCAAATCCACGCTGTTTCGGGCCATCGGCGGCCTTTGGCCCTACGCCGCCGGCGAGCTGGCCATGCCGGAACACGAACGGACGCTCTTCCTGCCCCAGCGCCCCTACCTGCCCATCGCCAGCCTGGCCGGGGCGGTGGCCTATCCGGACCCTCCGGAACGCTACGGCACGGACAAGATCGCCACGGCCCTGGCCGCATGCGGCCTGCCCCACCTGGTCGACCGCTTGGGCGAGGAGCGCCACTGGTCCCAGGAGTTGTCCGTGGGCGAACAGCAGCGCCTGGGCTTTGCCCGGGCCATCCTGTTGCACCCGCGCTGGCTCTTTTGCGACGAAGCCACCTCAGCCCTGGACGAGGCGTCCGAAAAGACGCTGTACGGCCTGCTCGTGGACCGGCTGCCGGATACGGCCATTTTGAGCATCGCCCACCGCCCGGCCCTGGCCGCCTTCCACCACCGGGTGGCCCGGTTCGTGCCGGCCGGCGAGGGCGCGGCCTGGAGGCTGGACGAAAGCCCGCTTGCCGCGCCACAACCGGTTCCGGCATGAACACCACCGGAGCCCTTGGTCTTTTCGCCCAGGCCACGCTCTCCATCGTCATGGAGGCGCTGCCCTTCCTGCTTATGGGATCGGTGGCCTCGGGGCTGGTCGAAGCCTACGTGCCGCGCGAACGCGTGGAGCGGCTTGTGCCCAAGGGGCGCATCGCCGCCACGCTGTTCGGCCTGGCCCTTGGCGCGGCCACGCCCTGCTGCGAATGCGGCGTGGTCTATCTGGCCCGACGCCTCATGGGCAAAGGCGTGCCGGCAGGAGCGGCCATCACTTTCATGCTGGCCGCACCGGTCATCAACCCGGTCTCCATCCTGGCCACGCTGGTGGCCTTTCGGGGCGACCCGACCATGGCCGTGTGGCGCTGCCTGATCGTCGCCACGGCCGCGCTCGTCGTCGGCTTTCTGGCCGGCGGGGAAAAGGCCGAGGCGCTTTTACGGCCTCTTGCCGGCGACGCCCCGTCTTGCGGCTGCGGCCATGACCACGGCCCCGGCCAAGATCACGGCCACGCGCCGGCCACGGTCCCGGGCAGTCCCTTCGGCTCCCTGGCCGACGCGCTGCCCGTCGCCGCGTTGGCGAAAAAGACCCGGCGCGACAAGGCGGCCAGCGCCTTCACCCACGCCATGGCCGATTTTCTGAACATGGCCATGGTGCTGGTCTTCGGGGCCATGGCCGCCGCCGCCTTCAAGGCCTATGTCCCGGCCCCTGTTGTCATGGCCATGGAAAACGACATGGCGCTGGCCATCCCGGGCATGATGGCCCTGGCCGTGGGGCTGTCGCTTTGCTCCCAGGCCGACGCTTTCGTGGCCGCCTCGTTTTCCACCTTTCCCATGGCGGCGCGGCTGGCCTTTCTGGCCCTTGGCCCCATGCTCGACCTCAAGCTCGTGCTCATGTGGCGGCAGGTCTTTACGCCAAAGCTCGTACGCCGGCTCGCCATCCTGCCGGCGGCCGTGGTCTTCGCCGCCTGCGTCGCCTTCGGCCTGGCCACCGGAGGCGCGTCGTGACCATCCGCCCGCGCGCCCTCCTCGCCCGCCTCGACGGACTGGCCTGGCTGGCCATGGCCGTCTTCATGGCCTATCTCGCCCTGGCCGGCGATTACTGGCAGTACCTCAACCCCAAGTTCAAGCCCCTGACCCTGAGCGCCGCCGTGGTGCTGGCCGCCCTGGCCGTCTGGGCCTTGCTGCGCCCCGTGGCCAAGCCGAGCTTTTCCCGGGCGCTGGCCTACCTCGCCCTGGCCGCCATGGTCGCCATCAGCCAGAACTGGCTGCCGTTTCCCGCCGCATCCCCCGAAGTCGACGCCTTCGCCCTGCCGCCGACGCTTCCCGCGCCCCCCAAGACGCCGACTCCGCCGCCGCTCCATATGACGGTCGACGGCAAGGAATACATCCCCATCAACACGGTGGAACTCCTGGATATCGCCCACAACAAACCCGAGGGGAGATGGACGTTGCCCTACGCCGTGCGTGGTTTTGTCAAACGCGATCCGGCGCTCGATGCCAAAGGGGAATTCGTGTTGTGGCGGCTGGCCATCTGGTGCTGTTTCGCGGACAGCACGGCCACCGGCTTCAAGGTGAAGCTGCCGCCCGGCACGCCGCTGCCGCCGGACAAAAGCTGGCAGGTGGCCTACGGGCATCTGGCCGCCATGCCGGACGACCAGCGCGGCGCGTACGTGCCGCCCGGCATGAGCTTCACGTCCATCTCGCCGGACGCGCTGTTCGTCGCCGACCGCGTCGCGCCGGCCGCCATCGTGCCCGAAGAGGTCTGCGTATTCGAATGGCACCCCAAGGAACCGTATAATTTTTAGAAAGAGGCTGGGGGGAAACCTTTCTGAAGAAAGGTTATCCCCCCAGACCCCCTTTCCAAAGACTTT
>NZ_AECZ01000042.1 GCF_000179555.1 Solidesulfovibrio fructosivorans JJ] | reverse complement strand
GTGTAATTAGGAAAACTTTTAAAGGGGGCGCGGTCCGTTCCGGGCTCAAAGCAAACGCTCCGGGGAAACGATCAGTCGACCGTTTTCCCGGAGCGTTTTGCATTCCCTCCCTATTGAAAACTTTAGGAAGGGGAGAGCGCGAGAGGGGAGAACCCTTTTGAAAGGGTTTCCCCTCTCGCATCTTCTTCGCTCTTCTTCCTAAGGTCCGATGTAGACCGGCGGCAGGTAGACGCGGATGCCCGGAGCCGGGCGCGGCGCGGGCCGGCAGGCGCCGGCGCGCCAGAAGGTCCCGGGCGGGCAAGCCGGATAGACCGGGACCGGGTAGACCGGGGCCGGATAATACGCCGGAGGCGGCGGCGGGTAATAGGGCAGGGGCATGCAGCCGCGCGGCCCGTCCCAGAAGTAGCCCGGCGGACAGGGCGGACGCGCCTCGGCATTTTGCGCCACGGCCACGGCCGCCAGCATGAAGCCGGCGAGCAGGCACAGACACAAAGCTTTCTTCATAATCTCTCCTCGGTTCGTGGCGCGCCCGGACGGCAGGGGAGGGAGTCCCCGGCCCGAGCCTTCCCGGATTGCGACGCCGCAGGAAACGCATTTCGACGTCTGGTTCATGGCACAACACCCGGGGCTTGGCAAGAATCCCGTCACTGGGCCCCGCCGCCCAGGCTGATGCGCCGAAGGACCTCCCCGACCTGCTTTTGCAGCTCCTCGAACCGTTGCCGGTTCTTCGCGCCGCTTGAGCGCACGTACACGGCCAGGGCCTCGATGGCCTGACGCTGGATTTCGTAATAGCCGATCAGCAGCGACAGGTCCTTTTGCTCCTGGGGGGCGAGCCGCGTCATGAGCCGCTCCTTGAAGGCGGCCAGGACCAGGTCCGCGTATCGGGCTTCCGCGGCAAGCCGCCGTAGCGCTTCCTCACGGGGCAGCACCCGCTTCTCGTAGCGAACGACGATGCCTTGCAGGCTCTCGTGGCCGAGCGCCAGCCCCTGCCCGGCCAGCATGCCGATGGTCTGCAAAAAAACGTCCCGGGAAGGATCGGCGGTTTGCTGTCCCGGAGCCGGGACGGCCAGCCCCAGAAAGAAGACCGCCAAAAGCGGCGCACAGAAGCGAAGTCGTGGCATCGGTGCCTCCTGACGTTTTCGAACCGTTCGAAAGCGGATTCCCAACCGCTTGAAGCGCGTCGCGGGAAAAACCTTGCCCCGCGCCCCACCCTCCCCGCCTAAAAACCGCGCATCGGAAATGGGGAAACGGATCCTAGCCCGTTGCCGCCGCAAGGAAAAGCCGTATCACCGGCGCGCGTCAACGGACGCCCGGCCGTCCCGAAGCCTTCCCCTCTTCCCCAAGCGCTTCCCGCACCGCCAGGGCGAAATACGCCGCGACCTCGCTCCTTGGCCGGTCCGCCTGCCGCAGCAGCACGACCGGCACCTCGAGCGTCCCCTCGGCCCAGGGCAACGCGGCCAAAAGCCCGGCGGCGCATTCCCGGCGCACGGCCAGACGCGGCGCCAGGGCCACCCCCTGGCCGGCGGCGACGCACCGCTTGACGATCTCCAGGCTGGTGCATTCGGTCAGCGACGCCGGTTCCTTTCCGACCCGGGCCAAAGCGCTTTCGATGCGTCGTCGCACGCTCCAGATATGGCGCGTGACGAGCAGTTCCCGGACGGCCAACTCCTCCGGCCCCACCACCGCGAGCCGGGCCAGATCGGACCGGGGCGGCACGATCACGACCAGCGGCTCCCGGTGGATTTCCTCCATGGCCACGCCCTCGGCGGCGAACGGCTCGCCCAGAATGACGCCGAGGTCCACGCCCCCCTGGCGCAGCTCGCTGGCCAGCCCCTGCCGGGACTGGGTGGCCAGGATGAGCCGGGTATGAGGGAAACGTTGCCGGAAACGCGGCAGAAGGGCCGGCACAAGTTCCAGCCCGAGGCTTTCGGAGAGTCGCACCGACAGTTCGGGGCTGGCCGTATCGCCGCCGCTGATGCCGCGCCGGATCTCGGCCTCGAGCTCGAGCAAACGCCGGGCATGCCCCACGAGCCGCTGGCCGTGCTCGGTCAGCACCATGCGGCCGGCCGTCCGCCGGAAAAGCGGCACGCCGAGGGTCTCCTCCAGGGCCTGCATTTGCATGGTGACCGTGGACGGAGCAAGGGAGATGTCCGAAGCCGCCTGTCGAAAGGACGGGGCCGAGGCGGCGGCCAGAAAGGTGCGCAACTGCCAGGGATCCAGGAGATTCATATTTTCCGAACACCTGTTCGAATGAAATCGTTTGCCCCAACCTTTATCCAGGATTAACGGTCATTGCAATATCCTGAGAATTTGAACGATATCCCGGCCGTACGCCGGAAACGCGACCCGTATGGAACCGTCAATCCTCATCGTCCTCGCCCTTGCCGCCCTGTGCGGCGGCTTCACCCAGGGACTGGCCGGATTCGGCTCGACCCTTGTCGCCCTGCCCATGCTGGCCATGGTCATGGACCTGCGCGTGGCGACGCCGGTCTGCTGCCTGCTGGCCGTCGCCCTCAACATCATCCTGACCGGCAAACTGCGCGGCCAGATCGTCTGGCCGGCCCTGGCCCTTTTGCTCGGGGCCTCGCTCCCCGGCATGGCCGTCGGGGCCCATGCACTGCGCTCCGTCTCCGACGTCCTGCTCAAGGGCGCGTTGGGACTGGCGGTGCTGGCCTTCGTGATCCACGCCCTGCGCCGGCGCGAAGCCGGTCCCCGGGCCGGCGCGGGCCTTGGCCTGCTGGCCGGATTCACGGCCGGCTGCATGGGCGCGGCCATCGGGGTCAACGGCCCCCCGGTCGTGGCCTGGGTGTCGCGGCAGGGCTACGACCGCAATGGCGTGCGGGCGACGCTCACCGCCTATTTCCTGCTGGCCGGCATCGGCGTGATCAGCGCCCAGTACCTGGCCGGACTGCTCGACCGGGAAGTCTGGATCCGGACCGCCGTGGCCGCGCCGGCCCTGGTGCTCGGCCTGGGGGCGGGCATGGCCTGCTGCGGCCGCATCAGCGAACGCGCCTTTTCCCGGGTGATGCTCGGCGTGCTCGGGCTTTCCGGCGTGAGCCTCCTCGCCCAGGCGGCCTGGGGCGCTTTTACGCGTTGACCTTGGCTTGCCCGGTCAAAACGGGTAAGGTCCTCCTTCACCAAGGAGGATTCATGGCCACGCTTCCCATGCCTGACCGTGACGCGCTGTCGCCGGACGCCCAGGCGGTCTACGACCGTATGGTGGCTACCCGCGGCCGCATCGACGGCATGTACCGCACGCTGCTCAACCACCCGGCCCTGGCCGCCCACGTGTCCGAGCTGGGCACGTATTTCCGGTTCGGCCCGAGCGTGTTGCCGGCGCAGGTGCGGGAGCTGGTCATCCTCTGGACCGGCCGCAAATGCGGCGCGGCCTACGAATGGGTCAAACACTTCCCCGTGGCGCGCCAGGCGGGCATCCCCGAGTCCGTTCTCGAGGAAGTGCGCCTGGGCAGGCGGCCGACGGAACTTTCGCCCGTGCAATCGGCGGCCCTTGATGCCGCCGACGCGGCCCTCGCCCCGGCGAGCATCCCCCAGGCGACCCAGGATGTCCTGGAAGCGGCCCTGACTCGTCAGGGACTCATCGAAATCGTGGTGCTCTGCGGCTTGTACCGCCTCATTGCCGGCGTGCTTTTCGCCTTCGACGTCCCCCTGCCGGAGGGAGCGACGCAGCCCTTTTAACCCGGGGTTGCGCGCCGTCCGCGCATCCCGCCTTGCCGCAGCACCATGTTCGTCAGCATCAATCCGGCCACGGGCCAGCCTTTCGCCAGTCATCCGTCCCACGACGCCCCGGCGGCGCGGGACGTTCTCAACGCCTGCGCCCGGGCCTTTCCGGGCTGGCGCGATACCCCCCTTGCCGCGCGTCTCGAGGCGCTCACCCGGCTGGCCGGGCTGTTCGAGGCCCGCCTCGCCCCCCTGTCGCGGCTGGCCGCCCGGGAGATGGGCAAAATCCTGCCCGAGGCCGAAGCCGAGGTGCTGCGCTGCGCCCGGGCCTGCCGCTTCTACGCCAGGCAAGCCCCGCGCTATCTGGCCGGGGAGACGTTTCCCTCGGAAACGGGCCGGCGCATGGTGGTCCTCGAGCCCCTGGGCGTCATTTTGGCCGTCATGCCCTGGAATTTCCCCTACTGGCAGATCATGCGCGCGGCCGCGCCCATCCTGGCCGCCGGCAATGTCCTGGCCGTCAAGCCCGCGCCGAACGTCATGAGCGTGGCCGAAGCCCTGCGGGAGCTTTTCGCGGAAGCGGGCTTCCCGGAGGGCACCTTCCGCCTGCTGCGGGTGGAGGAAGGGCTCGTGGCCGAGGCCATCGCCCATCCGGCCGTGCGCGGCGTGACGCTCACCGGCTCGGCCCGGGCCGGGGCGGCCGTGGGCGCGGCGGCCGGAGCGGCCATCAAGAAGGCGGTCATGGAGCTTGGCGGCTCCGATCCCTTCATCGTCCTGGCCGACGCCGTGCTGGAAGACTGCTGCACCGCCGCCGAGACGGCCCGCATGCGCGCCTGCGGCCAGGCCTGCATCGCGGCCAAGCGCTTCATTGTCGAAGCCCCGCTCCAGGCGGCCTTCATCGACCGGCTGGCCAAACGCCTCGCCGCCCATGTCCCCGGCGATCCCCTGGACCCGGGCACCACCGTCGGGCCGCTGGCCCGGGAGGACCTGCTTGATAACCTCGACCGGCAGGTCCGAGAATCCGTCGCGGCCGGGGCGCGGCTGCTCCTTGGCGGAAAGAAGCTTCCCAGGCCGGGCTATTTCTACGCGCCCACGCTTCTGGCCAATGTGAAGCCAGGCATGCCGGCCTTTGACGAGGAACTTTTCGGACCGGTCGCGGCCGTGGTGGAAGCGGCCGATGCCGAGGACGCCGTGCGGCTGGCCAACGCCTCGCCCTACGGCCTCGGGGCCAGCGTCTGGACCGCCGACACCGAACGCGGGCTGGCCATCGCCCGGCGCATCGAGGCCGGCATGGTCTCGGTCAACGCCGTGCCCCGCTCCGACTTCCGGCTGCCGTTCGGCGGCGTCAAGCGTTCGGGCTACGGCCGGGAACTGTCCCGGTTCGGGCTCACGGAATTTTGCAACATCAAGACCCTTGTCGTGGAGGATGCCTGATGCTCCAACCAGATGCCAAAACCGCGCGCCAGGCGCAGGAACTCGAGGCGGAAATCGCCGTCCTGACCGAACAACGCGACGCCATGGCCAAGCGCATCCGCGAACTCATGGACGCCGAAGACGTAAAGGCCGGCGTATACCACGCCCAGGAGATCTTCGCGGCCAAACAGGAAAAGCTCGCCCTGGACACCTCCCTCGACATCGCCCGCCGCCGCCGCAACCGCCTGTTGATGGCCTAGGGCAGAAGAGCAAGGCATGAGGATGATGCGAGAGGGGGACCCTTTTTGGAGAAAGGGTCCCCCTCTCGCGCTCTCCCCTCCCCAAAACTTTTAACGGGTTGAGGAGGAGGGCGCCGTCCGGGACAAAGATTTGTACCCGCCCCGGCCCGGCCCGACAGCCCTTGGGCCTTCGCACCGCGCCCATGCCTCCGGCCGCCGCTGTCATCTAATTCATAACCATTTGGGAAAACTAGTATTTAAAAACAAGCGCCTCGCCAGGTACAAAATCCTGGCCCCCGAAAGCCGGACTTGGCCAAGGGCGTACAAGCCTTTGTACCGTCAGAGGCCCCTTCAGGAGGGCAAATCGCCTGTCAGCGGACGGTCTTATTTTCCAATACACTGTTATGTAAGAATAAAAATAAAAAACACAGACATTGGCACACCTGTTGCTATAAAAAAGTCATCCTTCCTCCGAACAAGGATATTTTCAGAGAGCGGCTCCGGGATGGCGACCCGGAGCCGCTCTCTTTTCGTTTGGGCTTTTCCCGGCCGATGCCGAAAAAAACGCCGCCCCAATCGGGACGGCGCAGTGGTTTGGTTTCCATCGCCAGGAGCGGTCACTTGACCGGATGCTTGGTACGGCAGGCGCGTTCCACGCCCCAGGCCTTGTCGTTGGTATCCGCGGGCACGAGATTGGCGATCATGCAGTCCAGGGCGGCCTGAGTATATTTTTCGCAGCCCGGCTCCTTGGGATTTTGAAAACGGCATTTGCAGGCCCGGCGCATGAGCATGCCGCCATCGGGCGACGCGGCGCGCTTGGCGTTGACCATGACGCACTCGCCATAATTCTTCGGACCGAATCCCTGGGCCGAAGCGGCGGCGGCCAATAGGAAAATCAGGGCCGGCAGGCCAAGGATGCTGGGCAGCAGTCGTCTCATGTATCCTCCTTCTTTTGCGCGGGGATGATTTCCCATCCAGATTTCTAGCAACCCCTGCTATTATGAAAAGTCGTTGGAAAGGGGGTCTGGGGAAAAACTCTTCGTAAGACAACGTTTTCCCCAGCCTGTCTTTTCCCTATCGCGGCTCCCAGGGCGCGGGGATATCCTTTTGCGCCGGCTTCGGGACGGGATCGGCGCTTTTTCCGTGCCCGGCCTGGCGGGATGCCGCTTTCGGGGCGGTGGGAGGAGCGGCCTGGGGCCGAGCGACCTTCCCGGCTTCCTTGGCGGCCGGCGGCGGCGCGCCCAGGGCCGGCAGTCCCAGTCCCCTTGCCGCCGCCTGGTTGGTCGGGTCGACGGAGATCGCCCGTTCATAGGCGCGCTGGGCCTCCAGCTTCTTGCCGGCAAGGGCGGCGGCAAGGCCGTCGTCCTCGGCCAGGCGCGACAGGAAAAAACGGGCGCGGGACCGGTGCGGGTCCACGGCCAGAGCCTGTTCCCAGGCGCTTTTGGCCAACGTGGGCTTGCCGAGCCGCCGGTAGACCAGCCCCACGAGTTCCAGCGTGGCGGCGTTTCGCGGCTCCAGCTCCAGGGCGGCTTCCAAGTCCAGCCGCGCATTGGCCGGCGCGCCGAGCATCCAATAGGCCAGCCCGGCCAGATGCAGGGCCAACGGGTCCTGGGTGGACGCCTTTCGCAGCGCCTCGAGCTGGCCCACGCCGTCGGCCGTGCGCCCGGCGGCCAGGGCGGCCAGCCCCAGCCCGACAATGGCCCGGGGATTGCCCGGATCGGCGGCGAGCATGGCGGAAAACCGCCCCACCGCCTGGGCAGGCTTGTCCTCGAGAATATCCAGGCAGCCCAGGGTCCACAGGGCGAACAGATCGTCGGAGCGGGCGGCCACGGCCGCTTCGAGGCCGCTGCGGGCCTTGTCCGGCTGGCCGACGGCAATCCGGGCCAGGGCCAGGCGGCCCCGGACGTAGGGATTTCCCGGATCGCCGGCCAAAACCTCGGCAAAAGCCTGGGCGGCTTGGGGAAACCGCCCCCTGGCCAGGGATTCCGTACCGTAAAAGATCAGGTCGTCATGACTCATGGCCGCGCCCGCCGGCATGGGCGTCATAAAAAAGCAGGCGGCCATAAGGGCGAAAATGGCAAAGCGCATGGCCGGGGCTTGGCAAAGCGGGGCCGGCCTGTCAAGGCCGGGTATGGCCGACCGGGACGCTTTGGTGTAGGAATCGTCCTTGGAAGATTGCCCGGATAAGGAGGCCCGCCATGAATCGCGCCACGGCCGTCGCGGCGGCCATGATCGCCCTGTCCCTCGTCGCGGCGGGCTGCGCCTCGCGAAACGACGCCCCGCCCCGGTCCATAGAGACCTCCTATCCGTCCCCGGACTATCCGCCCCAAGACACCAAAATCACGCCGAAGCCCACACCGAGCCCGACAGCGGTTTCTCCGGCCGCGCCTGTCGGCCGCCCCCTGGCCGACCAGCCGAGGCCGAACGCCGCCGCGCCCGGCCCCCGCGCCCCGAACCCGTCCCGGCTTTTTTCGGCCATGGACAAGGACAACAACGGCCGGGTGACCTTGGAGGAATGGCGCAACTTCCATGAAAACGAATTTCGCCGCCTGGATAAAAACGACGACGGCGTGCTGACCCGCGACGAAATGGCCGCGCCGGCCCCCTCCGGCGGCGCGCGCCCGTACGCGAAACCGTCCCCTGGCCCCTATCCCCAATGATCCGTGTAGAAGGAGCAGCCATGTCCTCGCCCGTAGTTCCCCTGCCCAAGGGGTTTAGCTTTTCCGCCGCCGCCGCCGGCTTCAAACGCCCGGACCGGGACGACCTGGCCCTTATCGTCAGCGACGTCCCGGCCGCCGCCGCCGGCGTGTTCACCAAAAACCTGTTCCAGGCCGCGCCGGTGCTCGTGGCCAAGAAACAAATCGCCGACTCCGGCGGCCATGCCCGGGCCGTCCTCGTCAACTCCGGCCAGGCCAACGCCTGCACCGGTCAGGCCGGCATCGACGACTGCCGGGCCACGCTGGCGATGGTCGCCGGCGCCACCGACCTCTCGCCCGAGGACATCCTGCCGGCCTCCACCGGCGTCATCGGCGCGCGCCTCAAATTGGACAAATGGAAGGCCGCCATACCGCAACTGGCGGCCAACCTCGGCGAGACCTCGCCCGTGGCCGCGGCCAAGGCCATCATGACCACGGACACCTTCCCCAAGATCGCCTGGGGCAGCCTGACCACCGACGCCGGCGAAGTCCGGGTCCTCGGCATGGCCAAGGGCTCCGGCATGATCGCCCCCAACATGGGCACCATGATCGGCGTGCTCCTGTGCGACGCCAAGGTCGGGTCGCTGTGGTGGCAGGAAGCCGTGGCCGCCGCCGCCGACCGCAGCTTCAACAGCATCACCGTGGACGGCGACACCTCCACCAACGACTGCGTGCTGGCGCTGGCCAACGGCGCGTCCGAGGTCGTCATCGACTCGGCCGAAGGACGGCAGGCGCTGCTCGCCGTCATGGTCGAAGTCTGCCAGGCCCTGGCCTACATGCTCATACAGGACGCCGAGGGCGGCACCAAGATCCTGCGGGTCAAGGTGCACGGCGCGGCCTCCCACGCCGAAGCGGAACTGGCCGCCCGGGCCGTCGGCAACTCGCCCCTGGTCAAGACCGCCTTTTTCGGCCAGGACGCCAACTGGGGCCGCATCGTCTGCGCCCTGGGCCGCTCCGGAGCCAGCTTCGCCGCCGAAGACGTGTCCGTGAGCATCGGCGGCGTGCCGGTCTTCACCAAAGGCATGCCCGTGGCCGACGACCTGGACGCGCTGCTCACGCCCCACATGAAACGCGGCGAAATCAGCCTCGATATCGAACTCGGCAACGGCCCCGGCCGCTACCTGCTGCTGGCCTCGGACCTGACCTACGACTACATCAAGATCAACGCCGACTACCGGACGTAGTCGGGGGCCAGGGCGCTGCCCTGGACCCGGCAGAGGCGGAGCCTCTGCACTCCGCCGGGGGGCGGGCGCGCCCCCCGGCCCCCCATCCGGTTGGCTTTGGCCGGACGGAAGGCTTGGCTGGCTGGCGGCCAAGCGGAGGGAGAAGATGGGGGCGGCATTTGCCGGGACGGTGCATGCCGCTTCGCGGCGAGCTCGTCCCGGGCAAATGCCGCCCCCACCACGCCGTCGCCCCTTCGGGGCGAAAGGGTAAGGAATGTTTTAAAGGGAATACCGCCCGCGACAACCCTTTAGAAGTTTTTGGGGAGGGTGGGGGTCCGGGGGAGGGAACCCCTTTTTTCAAAAAGGGGTTCCCTCCCCCGGAAAAGCCCGTCCATCTCCGGAGAATCCTTCATGGACGATGATTGCAGCCGGGTGGACACGAGCGGCCGGGATCGTCTGACGCGGCTGGCCGATTTCGTTTTCGAGGCCGGCATGTTGCGCAAGACCCCGCGCACCGGTTACCAGTTTCTGGGGACCGGGGCCGAGAACGTGGCCGAGCACAGTTTCCGCACGGCGCTGATCGCCTTCATGCTGGCCAAGGGCGCCGGGGCCGATCCTTTTCGCGCCATGGGCATGGCCGTCTTTCACGACCTGCACGAGGCCAGGACAGCCGATTTCAACTACGTCAACAAGCTCTACAACACCACGGACGCCCGTCGCGCCCTGACCGACGCCCTGGCCGGCACCGGGCTGGCCGACGCCGTCATGCCGCTTCACGACGAGCTGGAAGCGGCCGAAACGCTGGAAGCGCGGCTCGCCCAGGACGCGGACCAGATCGACCTCATCGCCAACCTCAAGGAAGAGCTCGACCTGGGCAACCGCTATGCCGCGGACTGGATCGAAGCGGCCATGGGCAGGCTTCGCACCGAGGAGGGACGGACGCTGGCCAAGGCCATCGCCACGACCGATCATGCGGAGTGGTGGTTTCGCGCTCCGGACCGGCAGTGGTGGAACCGCAAAAACGCCACCCCGCCCAAGGACTGAGCCCATGCGCGTGGCCGTCGTTTCCGACTCCCATCTCGCCGCGCCGACGCCCTGGTTCGAGGACGTCTATGCCCGTTATCTGGCCGGAGCCGACCGCCTTTTCCACTGCGGCGACCATACCGGCTATGCCGTCTGGACCTATCTGCTCCAACATCCGGGGTTCGAGGCCGTGGCCGGCAATACCGACGGCTACGATCTGTCGGCCGAACTCCCGGCGATACTGGAATTGGACCTGTGCGGCCTGCGCACGGCCGTGACCCACGGCTGGGGCATGCGGCAGTGCCTTGCCGCCCGCATCGCCAAGGCTCTGGGCGATCGCTGCGACCTGATCTTTTTCGGCCATTCCCACGCGGCCGAGGACGTCCGCATCGGCGACACGCGCCTCATCAATCCCGGATCGCTTTCCCCCGGCGGCAGTTTGGCCCTGGTGGATATGATGCCGGGCAGCGGCGTGGCCGCTGTCCGCTTTATCACGCTCTGACGCCGCTTCGCGGTTGTCTTGCCTTGCATCGTTGCTTTGAGCAGGATTTCGAGTCACGTTTCTTATCATTTACGTGAAGCGATATGACCATCGCGTCACATTCCTGGTGTTACATCAAAGTTGTCTTGATTTTTCCGTCATATCATAAGATGGGAATGCGGCTGCGGGCAGTGCCCAAAAGAGAAGGCAACACCAGAAACGGCAAAGAAAGGCTCTATGAAATCCATCAAATTTAAAATCATGCTCGGCTTGGTGCTTGTCATCTCCATTCCCGTGGCGCTGGTTTTCGCGTTCCTTTACCACGACATCTATCAAAGGACCATCGACGGGCAGACCGATGCCATCCGTCGGGAGATACGCCAGCTCGACAACGCCATGACCATTTTCATGGATCAGGCCAAATACAATGTGACCCTGCTCGGCACCTCCCCCCTGATGGAGAAGGTGGACGGCAATCTGACCTCCTACGTCGACACCCGGGAAAAGACCATGAAAGTGGTTCCTCGCGGCGACGACGCCACGGGCCAGGCCATCACGACGCTTTTCAAACGCATGCAGGAAACGCATCCCGCCTATGTGGAGGTGTATTTCGGCTCGGAGCAGGGCGGCTTCGTCTCCAGCGTCGAGGGGGGGCTGCCGGTGGGCTATGATCCGCGCAAACGGCCCTGGTACCAGGATGCCCTGGCCACCCCGGACAAGCCGGCCATCTCCAAGGCCTACATGTCCACCACCGGCGAGGCCGTGGTCGGCGTGGCCCAGGTCGTCTCCCGGGCCGGCAAAAACATCGGCGCGGTAGGCCTGGACATCTCGCTCAAGGTGCTCACGGACATCGTCAAGGCCATCAAGATCGGCCAGACCGGTTATGTGGTCTTTGTCCAGGGCGACGGCGTGGTGATCTCCAACCCCCGCAATCCCGAGCAGAATTTCAAGAAGATCAGCGAGCTGGGCATTCCCGGCCTGCAAAAGGCCTTCTCGCTCGAACGCGGCGACACGGTGGTCACCATGGGGGGCACGCGCTACCTCGCCCTGTGCCACACCGCGCCGAAACTCGGCTGGAAATTCGTGACCTTTGTCGCCTACGACGAGGTGGTCGGCCCCATCCAGAGCCTCATGTGGTGGTCGGGGTTGGCCATCGCCGTCATCCTGATATTTATCTGCGGGGTCATATCGGTTTTCCTGGGCAAGGAGATTTTCAAGCCCCTCACGCGCATTATCGGCCAGTTGCGGGCCATCGGCGCGGGCCGCTACGACGCCCGCCTGACCGTGCGCCGCAAGGACGAGATCGGCCAGGTCTACGATGCCCTCAACCAGACCACGGCCACCCTCGAAGCCAACCTTGGCGAAATCGAGGCCAAGCGGACCGAGGCCGAACGCACGGCCCGGGAAGCCGAGGAGGCGCGGCAACAGGCCGAGGAGGCGAGACGGCTCGCCGAGGAAGCCAAGGTCGAGGGAATGCTCCACGCGGCGACGCAACTCAAGGACGTCGTCGGCATCGTGTCCACCGCCTCCACGGAGCTGTCGGCCCAGATCGAGGAAGCCAGCCGGGGCAGCGAGCATCAGGCTGGCCGCATCAACGAGGCGGCCACGGCCATGGAGGAGATGTCCGCCTCGGTCATCGAGATCGCCAAGAATGCCGGCAACACGGCCACTCTTGCCGAAAAGACCAAAAGCGCCGCCGCCGAGGGCAAGACCCAGATGGAGCAGGTCAAAACCGACGTGGACGGCATCCACCAAGGCTTCCGGCAAGTCTACGACTCGGTTTCCGACCTGAGCAGCAAGGCCGACGGCATCGGCTCCATCGCCCAGACCATCGAGGACATCGCCGACCAGACGAACCTGCTCGCCTTGAACGCGGCCATCGAAGCCGCCAGGGCCGGCGAGGCGGGACGCGGCTTCGCCGTGGTGGCCGACGAGGTGCGGAAGCTGGCCGAAAAGACCATGACCGCCACCAAGGAAGTCGGCCAAGCCGTGAGCGGCATTCAGACCGGCGTCAGCGGCACGCTGACCGGCATGGACCGCACCAAGCAGATCATCGAACAGTCCCTGGGCCAGACCGCGCAGGCCTCCTCGGGATTGGGGACGATTCTCGGTCTCGTGGTCGAATCCTCCGACCAGGTGCGGGGCATCGCCACGGCGGCCGAACAGCAGTCCACCGCCACCGAGGACATCAACAGGAATATCGAGGAGATCAACGTCATCTCCACCGAAACGGCCGACGCCATGCGCGAGGCGGCCAAAGCCGTCTCGGACCTCGCCGAGCAGGCGGTGGTTCTCCAGGACCTCATCCGTTCCCTGGAAGACCAAAGCGGCCGGAAAAACCAGGCCGCCCTGCCGCGCTAGGGACAACTTCGCATAACAATACCGGGGGGAAATCTTTCTTGCGGAAAGGTTTCTCCCCGGTTCTCTTTCCAAAGGCTCTCAACAATGGCAGCGTAGCCTCACCCAAGGATTAGAACGGGTGAGAAAAATACCCGTCAACGGGGTTCCTTCCCGTTCGCTTTTTCCCGAAACATCGCCTCCGCTCCGGTGAGAATGCCATGCACACGACCCACACGATGATCGCGGTCTCGGGCATCCTGCTGCTGGGCATGGCCTGCCAATGGCTGGCATGGCGGGTCAAGCTGCCCGCCATCATCTTTCTTCTGGCCTGCGGCATGCTGGTCGGCCCCATCGGGCACTGGCTGCATCCCGACGAACTCTTCGGCGAACTGCTCTTCCCGTTCGTGTCCCTGGCCGTGGCCGTCATCCTGTTCGAAGGCAGCATCACGCTACGATTCAACCGGATCCCGGGGGTCGGCGGGGTCATCCGCAACCTCGTCACCATAGGCGTCGCCGTCACCTGGGTCGTGACCACCGTCGCCACCCATTGGCTGCTCGATTATCCCTGGGACCTCTCCGCCCTGTTCGGGGCCATCATGGTGGTCACCGGACCCACGGTCATCGCGCCCATGCTGCGCGCCGTGCGCCCCAGGGAGAGCGTGGCCGCCATCCTGCATTGGGAAGGCATCCTGGTCGATCCCATCGGGGCCGTGCTGGCCCTGCTCGTTTACAAGTTCATCGAAGTGCACGGCGTGGAAAACGGCTTCATCGCCACCGCCATCGTCATGCTGAAGGTGGTGGCCATCGGGCTTGGGATCGGCGTCGCGGCCGGCTGGCTTTTCGGCACCGTGCTGCGAAAGTACTGGATTCCGAAGTACCTGCACAATGTGGTCACCCTGGCCCTGGTATGCGGCGTTTTCACCGCCTCCAACGCCCTGCAGGCGGAATCCGGGCTCTTGACCGTCACGGTCATGGGCATCTTCCTGGCCAACATGCGCCTGGTGGAACTCGAGGACATCCTGGAATTCAAGGAAAGTCTCACGCTGCTGCTCGTGTCCACGCTTTTCATCGTGCTGGCGGCCCGCATGAACCTAAGCGGCTTCCTGGCCCTGGGCTGGCAGGCCCTGGGCGTCTTTCTGGCCGTCCAGTTCATCGCCCGGCCCGTCAGCGTGCAGCTTTCCATCCTGGGCTCGAAGCTCAGCATGGGCGAACGGCACCTGCTCGCCTGGATCGCCCCGCGCGGCATCGTCGCCGCCGCCATCTCGGCCCTGTTCGCCCTCAAGCTCGAACAAAACACCGGCAACGATCTGGCCTCCAGCCTGGTGCCGCTGTCGTTTTGCATCATCCTCGGCACCATCCTGCTGCAAAGCTTCACCGCCGGCCCCATTGCCAGATGGCTCGGGGTGGCCGAGCCGGAACCCAAGGGATTTCTCATCGTCGGAGCCACGCCCTTCGGTCTGGCCCTGGCCGGGGAGCTGCAAAAAAACGGCGTCTTCGTCCAGATCGCCGACCAGGACTGGTCGGCCGTACGCGCGGCGGTCATGCGCGGCCTGCAAGCCTACTGGGGCAGCCCGGTTTCCGAGGACGCGGACATCAACCTGAACCTCACCGGCATCGGCTACCTGCTGGCCATCACACCCCAAAGCGAACGCAACGCCTTGGTCGCCCACTACTATCGCACGGATTTCGAGCCGGACAAGATCTTCACTATTCGCAACGTCCAAACCAACAACGTGAAATCCCTCGAAAAGACCCGCTTCAAATATGCCGGGCACTACCTCTTCCCGGATACCGTCTCCCTGGAGAACCTGGAAGAGCTCCTGCGCCAGGGCGCGAAGATCACCACCACGCCGCTGACCCCGGAATTTTCCTACGAACAGTTCCAGACCCAGGCGGATATGAAACGACTGCCCTTCTTCGCCATCGACCCAAACGGCTACACCCACGCCCTGGGCGTCAAACCGGAACCCACCCCCAAAGCGGGCTGGAAAATCATGGCCGTCACCGCGGGGTAAGGAAGATGGGAAGAAAAGGAGAAGGAAGTGCGAGAGGGGAACCCTTTTTGAAAAAAGGGTTCCCCTCTCGCGCTCTCCCCTCCCAAAAACTTTTAGCGGTTACAACTGGATAGGCGGCGATGTTTTGTAACTATTAAGAGTCTTTGGAAGGGGGGTCCGGGGGGAGAACCTTTCTGCAAGAAAGGTTTCCCCCCGGCGCATCTCTCCAAAAACGCTTAAATACGCACTTTGACGATAGCGAGCAGGTCGTTGACGTAAGCGCCGTCACGTTTGTACTCGCGGTAGCCGGCGGAGTGCGCGCAGCCCACGGCGTAGAGCTTGTCGCCCTCGGACAGCAGGCGCGAGCTGAATTGGCCGCTTGAGAGCTGGCAGAACATGCCGGCCAGGTCGATGTCGTCTCCGGGCGCGATGTCCGGGTTGGTGGAAGCGACGACCTTGCCGCTCGTTTCCACGAACATCCCTTCCGAACCTTCGAGAATGTTGCCCATGCCGTCGCGCGGCAGGGTGTCGTTTAACATGGAGAGGAACTGGGGCGTGGAATCGAAGACGATGCCGATGCCGCCGAGCACCGTTCCCTCGCGGGCCAGGGAGGTGATGGGGGCGTTATAGATGTAGGTATGGCGCGCGACGCCGCCCTCCTCGTACATGTCCGAGGCCTCGAAGGCCGAAACGCGATACATCTGGGAATCGCTGATGGCCAGGGTCTCGGCCACGTAGGGCTCGTTTAACACCCGGCCCTCCTGGCGTTGCTCGTCGGGATTGGAGCAGGCCAGGATTTTCCCGTCGCGGTCGTAGACGAAGAGGTTGGTGTACACCGTGTAGAGGCTGTTGATGTAGGCCAGGATTCCGCGCATGCGGTCCTGGTCGGCTTCGGGCAGGGAGGGCTTTTCCAGCATGCGCCGAAAGTCCGAGGTCAGCGCCCACCAGCGGCAGTCATTGGCCCGCTCGTAGAGGTTGCGGTCCATGATGTCGATGGCCAGGGCGGCCAGAAACTGCACGTCGTGCAGGCGCGAGGAGGTCACGAGCTTCAGCAGCCCGCCGGTGGAGGTCTGGAACACGTGCTGCACCTGGTCGCCGATCTTTTTGACCTCGTTTAAGACGTGGGGCAGGGCCTGGGCCTCGACCCGCTCCGAGGCGTCGGCCTGGATGGACTTCTTGGCGGCCATGATCTCGCCGTTTTGCACCACCAGTTGCAGGTCCGACAGCACGTTCTCGGAGGCCTCCTCGACCTGGATGAGGCGTCCGGAAAAAATGGCGTTACGCCGGATGGCGGCCTCGTCCAGGCTGTGGCCGTTGGTGCCGTTTTGAAAGGCCGTGGCCACGCGCTTGAGCACCTGCCCGTTCCAGGGCAGCCCGAAAAAGCCCTGGTAGCCCTTGGTGCCCAGGGTCTTGGACAGGTAGGCCTCGCCGCCGAGCTGGGTCATGGCGAAGTCGTCGCGAAGGGAACTGGGATAGGTCCGGCCGACCGGGGCCTTGACCGGATCGCTCGATGCGATGGCCCTGCCCCGCTCGTCGAGGATCAGGATGACGGTATCGGCGGAAAAATTCTTCAGGTTCTCGAAAATGCCCGCCATCTCGCCGGCGAAGTCGAAAACAAGGCACAGCACGCCAAGCGGCGCGCCGGTGACGGGGTCCTTGATGGCTTGCGAATAAAGCAGCGCCTCCCCGCGCCCGGGGAGCAGGTCGCTTTGCCGGTAGGTCTCGACATAGGACGGGGCGGCCAGGGTCTCGGCGATCAGCGGATCGTCGCTGCGCTTTACGGCATTGTCGCGGTCGAGATGCGCCCGCACGCGGCCGTCCGTGTCGAGAATGATGATCTCGTTGTAAACGGTGTACTTGTCGCGGTACTCGCGCAGGCGCTCCTCGATGCGGTCCACGGCCCGCGAGTCCGCAAAGCCGGACGTCTCGTCGCCAAGGGGCACCAGGGCCGTGTCGTCTTCGACGCGCGCCAGGGCCGTAGTCTCGTCGTTCCCGCACGAGAGAAACCGCACGATGTCGTCGTCGGTGGCCAGAAAGCCGACGTCCGCCGTGCGTTCGAACAGGTTGCGCTTGAGAATGTCGATGGCCACCTGGGCCACGGCCGCAATCTCGAGGATCACCTTCTGGGTGTTTTCCAGGACAAGGATATCGACGAGATTTTTTTGCAGTGCGGTGAAATTGTCCTGGGTGCTGATGATGAAGTCGATCAGCGTCTGGGCGATGCGGCTGCAATTGATCTTACCGGTAAGCGTGGCCCGGGTCCACTGCCTGTCCAGGCGGCTGAGCACCCCCTGGCACTGCTCGACCCCGGTCATGGCCCGCAGCAAAGACTGTTCGTGCTTTTTGACGAGTTCCTTGTTCATACGACACCTCCAGAGGTAAACCCACCCTTCTTGTCGCGACGGATGCTTCGCGGCCGCGGCCTGCATCCAGGCATGGCGCGCCCCGGCTTGAGAGAACGTCTTCAAAGAACCGGCCGCAGGGCTTCGGACGACCAACCCTTGCACGACATTCCTGTAGAGGACTTCGCATGGCTCCCCGATACGATGGAGCAGGCGGCATTCTCTTGCACCGGGTCAACGATCCCATACTTTTTCCAGCGTCCCCTTTCCTTTTCCAATCCCCGCCACGCGGGGCACCAGCGCCTTTCCGACGACCGGCACGTCACATCCTTCCTATGGCCGCGTGGAATCGTCACGGAACATGTTCACGACCCAGCCGACCGGTCCGTCGAGCGCGGAAAAAGAAAACATGACAATAAACATTCCTGTCAATCCCGTCATGTTTCTCTTTTCGTGACCAATGGCCGTCAGCTCTGGCCGGCAAAGCGGTAAAAAACCGGGCGCGGCCGAAACCGCGCCCGGTTATGAGCGTCGTCGATTCGGGGAGAGCCGGATGTCTCGGGCGGCCTCCCGCCCGTCGCGGTCGCGACGGATCCCGGCTACTTCTTGCCCTTGGCCTGCCCGGCCGCGCCGGCGCCGGCCTGCGCGTTCGGCTGGGGGCCCAGGATATCCTGGTTGACGATCTCGACCTTGGCTCCCTGCTGCACCGTGCTCAGGTAGGCTTTGAAGAGTTCGGACTGCTTGGACTGGGACAGCGTCGCCAGCCAGCGATCCTTCTCCTTTTCCCACAGGGCGGGGTCGGCCGGAATCTTCTTGTCCAGGCTGGCCAGCACATATCCGCCGGTCACGCCATAGGCGGCCTTGAACCAACCCGGTCCCTTGGCCTCGAAGGCGGTCTGGACCAGCACCGGGGCCATGCCCAGGCCCGGGATGAAGCCCTGGCGGCTAAAGGGCTGGGACGTTTGAATCTTGTCCTTGTACTCGGCCAGGACCTTCTGCTCCCCGGCCGGGGTTTCCATGGCCTTGGCCGTTTCGTCGGCCTTGGCCCGGGCGCGCTTTTGGGCCTCGTCGGCAATAAGGCGCTGCTTGATCGCCTCCTTGACGTCGTCCAGGGACTGGAAGCCGGCCGGCTGGATATCCGACACCCGGGCCAGCAGAAAGCCGTCCTGGGTGGACAGCGGCGTATCGGAAACGGCGCCCTTCTTCATGGAGAACAGCACGCCAAGGGCTTGGTCGGACAGGCCGAGGTCCGTGGGCGGATTGTCCTTGCTGAAAAAGTCGGCGCTTTTTACCGGCAGCTTCTCATCGGCGGCCGCCTTGCCCAGATCCACGCCCGAGGCGATCTTGTCCTGCATGTTGTCCAGGGACTGGGTCAGCTTGTCCGAGGCCTTGCGTTCGGCCAGCTCCTCGCGGATGTCGTCCTTGACCTCGGACAGGGGGCGTTCCCCGGCCGCCTGGCGTTCGCCGGCCTGGATGAGGTGCAGGCCAAGCGCCGTGCGCACGGGCTCGCTGATCTCGCCGTTTTTCAGCGAAAACGCCTTTTCCTCGAACGGGCCGAATTCCTTGGGCAGGCTGCCCTTGGGCAACCAGGCCCAGTCCTCGCCGATCAGGCCGTCGGCGTTATTGGGATTTTTCGGCAGCAGGGAAGCGAAAGCCGCCCCGGCCTTGAGCTTGGCCGCAATGTCCTTGAGCTTGGCCGTGGCCGCGTCGACGGCGGACTTGGGCGCGTCGGCCGGCAGCATGATAAGGAAATGGCGCACCTTGACCTGCTCGGGCCGGGCGTATTTCTTCTGGTTGGCCTTGTAGTAGGCCTCGATGTCGGCATCGGTCACCTTGTCGGGCTGGGCCAGGGCCTTGGGCGTGAATTCCACGTAGTCGATCTTGATCTTGGCCGGCGTGGCGAACTGGTCCTTGCGGGCCTCGTAATAGGCCTTGATCTGTTCGTCGGTGGGGGTGATGCCCTTGTCGAAGTCCTCGGCCTTGAACATGATGTACTTGATGACGGCCTGTTCGCGCATGAAGTCGAAGATGGAGCGGGCCTCGGCCTCGGACACCGACGCCGGCAGGCTGACGAAGCCGGCCAGCTTTTCCAGCAGCAGGTTCTGGCGGAAATCCGCCTCGAATTCGCCCGGGGTCACGTCGTTGGCCCGCAGGAGATTCTCGTAGCGCTTGGCGTCGAACTTCTTGGACTTGTCCTGAAAGGCCGGAATCTTGGCGATCTCCGCCCGCAGTTCGTCGGCGGAAACGGACACGCCGAGTTTCTTGGCCTGCTCCTCCAGCAGCCGACTGGTCACCATATTGCTGAAAACCTGCCAGCGGAAGCCGCCGTCCTGCAGCTCCTTGTCCGTGATGTCGGGATTTTTGTTTTTCACCAGGCGCTGGGCTTCCCGGTAGGCCTTCTCGTAGTCCTTGATCAACACGGGCTGGCCGTCGATGGTGGCGAGCACCGTGGCCTTGTCGCCCCGAAAGCTGCCCACGCCCCAAAAGACGAAGACCAGGATGATCAGGCCGAAAACAATCTTGATGCCCCAGGACTGGGCGTATTTCCGCATGGGATCGAGCATTTTTTCTCCTCGGCGATTCGCACGCCTAGACGGCGCTATGTGTGTTGCGTTCCCGAAATGCGTTCATAAGGTTTTTCGAGGGCGCAACATAATCCCTTTCGAAAGTTTTTGAAGGGGGGTCCGGGGGGAAACTTTTTACTAAAAAGTTACCCCCCGGCCGCCGGAGGCCTCCCCCCTTTTTTCTTTACGCGCGGGACTGCCGGACGCTGTTGAGCAGGCCGCCGGCTCGTATGGTCTCCAGCTCCTTGGCGGTCAGGTCGTTGGTGACGGCCACGGGACCGACGCCTTCCACGGTGATGGAGGAAACCGCGCCCGGAGCGATGGTCTTGGTGTCGATACTGATATCCGCCCCGGCCGGAATCCGGTCGTAATCCGAAGCGTTCACGAGCAGAAGCGGCAGGATGCCGAAATTGACCAGGTTGGCCCGGTGGATGCGGGCCATGGACTTGGCGACGACCGCCGCCACGCCCAGGTAGCGCGGGCCGAGGGCCGCATGTTCGCGGCTCGAGCCCTGGCCGTAGTTCTCGCCACCGAGGATGATGCCCTTGCCGAGCTTTTTGATGCGCGGCACGAACTCGGCGTCCACCCGGCTGAAGATGTATTCGCTGATCGCCGGAATGTTGGAGCGAAGCGCCGTGATCTGGGCCCCGGCCGGCAGGATGTGGTCGGTGGTGATGTCGTCGCCGACCTTGAGCGCCACCTTGGCCTCGATGCGGTCCGGCAGCGGGGTGAAAGGCGGCAGCGGCGCGATGTTGGGGCCGCGCCGGATCTCCACGTCCTCGCCGCTTTCCTTCGGGTAAAGGAACAGATGGCGGATGTTTGGGGCGCCCTCCGGCAAGGTGGCCTTGGCCGGAGCCTCGCCCCAGGTGGCCGGGTCGGAAAACTCGCCGCGCAGGGCGGTCACGGCCGCGGTCTGCGGGCTGACCAGATAGACCTTGGCGTCCTGGGTGCCGGAGCGGCCCTCGAAATTGCGGTTGAAGGTGCGGGCGCTCACGCCGCCGGAAACCGGCGAGCCGCCCATGCCGATGCACGGACCGCAGGCGCACTCCAGAATGCGCGCCCCGGCGTCAAGAAGCGGGTCGATGCGGCCCTTGGCGGCCAGCATCTTGAGCACCTGCTTGGAGCCCGGCGCGATGAGCAGATCGGTCGCGGGATCGATGCGCTTGCCTTCGAGGATGTCGGCCACGGCCATGAGGTCGGCATAGGAAGAGTTGGTGCAGGAACCGATGCAGGCCTGGTCGACCTTCATGCCGGCAAGCTCGGCGATGGTAATGGCCCGGTCGGGCATGTGCGGCGCGGCGGCCATGGGGGTCAGCGCCGACAGGTCGATCTCCACCACCTCGTCGTAGGTGGCGTCGGGATCGGCGGCAAGCGGCGTGAAGTCCTCGGGACGGCCCATGGCGGTCAAAAAGGCCTTGGTGGCCTCGTCGCTGGGGAAAATGGACGTGGTGGCCCCGAGCTCGGCCCCCATGTTGGTGATGACCGCCCGCTCGGGCACGGACAAGGTAGCCACACCCGGCCCGGCATATTCGATCACCTTGCCGACGCCGCCCTTGACCGTGAGCATGCCGAGCAGCTTCAGGATCACGTCCTTGGCCGTGGCCCAGCCCGTGAGCTTGCCCGTCAGGTTGACCTTGACCACCTTGGGCATGGCGATGACGTACGCTTCCCCGGCCATGGCCAGGGCCACCGACAAGCCGCCCGCGCCCATGGCCATGGCGCCGACGCCGCCGGCCGTGGGGGTGTGGGAATCGGAACCGACCAGTGTCTTGCCCGGCTTGGCGAAATTTTCCAGATGCAGCTGGTGGCAGATGCCCGTGCCCGGAGGCGAGAAGATGATGCCGTACTTGGCGGCCACGGTGCGCAGATAGGCATGGTCGTCGGGGTTGCGGAAACCCATCTGGAGCGTGTTGTGGTCCACGTAGCTGACGGAAAGCTCGGTGCGCACGCGCGGCAGCCCGATGGCCTCGAACTGGAGGTAGGCCATGGTGCCGGTGGCATCCTGGGTCAACGTCTGATCGATGCGCAGGGCGATTTCTGACCCGGGGGTCATTTCGCCGGAAACAAGGTGATCCTTGATGATCTTCTGGGTCAGATTGAGCGCCATGGGAGGTCCTTTTAGGTATGACGAAAAGGGGAAAATGTCCGGCCTGCATGCCTTTCCCGGCCGGCGAAGTCAAGGGGACGGGGAAATGCGCGGGGCCGGACGCCGCCCAACGCCCCTCCGCCTGCATGCTGATTTCCCTGAAGAGCGCTTGACTTTATCGGACCCGTTTCCAACTTAACCGATGGGATTCGAAAACCCTCTACCAGCCAAGGAGACGGCCTGCTTATGCTGATCGAACGGAAAAACTACCCAGGTCTACCCCAACCCGTCGGACCGTATGTCCATGCCGTCAAATATGGCGGCCTGCTTTTCCTTTCAGGGATCACAGCCTTTGGCACGCCCGGAATCGGGCAGGGCATCGCCGGTCAGGCCGAAGCCATTTTCAGCCAGATCGCCGCCATTGCCGCCCAAGAGGGGAGCAGCCTGCAAAACCTGCTGAAGGTCACGATCTTTATCCGTGAAGCGGACGACCTGGAGGGACTGCGACAAGTTCTGGACAGTGTCTATGGCGCGGCCAAGCCCGCCAGTTCGCTGGTCGTGGTCAAAAGCCTGTTCGCGCCGGAAATCGATGTCGAGGTCGAGGCGACCCTGGCCGTCGGATAAGGCACGCGCCCCAGCGGATTGCACGGCGCTTCCTTGACAGCACCATAGGGCGGGGGCACTACTTTACAGTTGGAAACCAAGGAGTCCGCCATGGATTTTCAAGACGTCATGCGGTCCCGCCGGGCCGTCAACTTCTTCGACCCCGACCGGGACGTGCCCCCGGAAGACCTGGACAAGATCCTCGAAACCGCCACCCGCGCGCCCTCCGGCTTCAACCTCCAGCCCTGGAAGGTGGCCGTGCTGCGCGAGCCGGCCCAGAAAGCCAAACTGCGCGCCCTGGCCTGGGACCAGCCCAAGGTCACCGAAGCGCCCGTCATTCTCATGTTCCTGGCCGATACCGAGGCCTGGAAAACCTACTCCCCTTCCTTCGAACGCCAGTTCTCCTACCTCGTCGAAACCGGGCAGCGCAAACCGGAAGACCGCGAGGCCTTCGCCAAGGCCGTCGCCAGCCTCTACGGCGAAACCCCGGAGAAATCCCTGGCCTTCGCCGTCAAAAACACCGCCTTTTTCGCCATGACCGTCATGTACGCCGCCGCCGACCTCGGCTACGCCACCCACCCCATGGACGGCTTCGACCACGACGGCGTGCGGGGGGCCTTCTCCATCCCGGACACCTTCTGGATTCCCCTGCTTATGGCCGTGGGACACCTGAAGCCCGGCACCGCCGTCGCCCCGCCCAAATGGCGCTTCGATGTCGACGACATCACCTACACGCTCCCCGACTAACTCCCGGAGAAACCGCCATGAAAACCATTCCCGGACTGCTTTGGGCCCTGGCCGCCCTGCTCCTCGCCGCCGGCCCCGCCATGGCCCAAAGCGAATCGCCCAAACCCTACGCCCCCGTCATCGACGGCAAGACCCTGGACCCGCCCCATACCTCCGTCACCTTCACCATCCGCCATATCGTAGCCCCGGTCGCCGGCCGCTTCGACCAGAAAGCCGGCACCATCGACATCCCGGCCCAGAACCCGGCCCAAGGCCACGTCGCCTTCACCGTCAAAACCGCCAGCGTCGATACCGGCGTCGCCGCCCGGGACAAGCACCTAAGCACCCCGGAATTCCTGGACAGCGCCGCCTACCCGGAAATGCGCTTTACAAGCGAACGCATCAGCCCGGCCGGCAAAGGCATCTATAAGGTTACCGGCAAGCTCACCATCAAGGACGTCACCAGACAGGTCGTCATCCCGCTCCACTCCCTCGGCTCCAAACCCAACCCCATGATGCCCTGCGTCGACGCCTCAGGCTACGAAGCCCACGTCAGCCTCAACCGCCTGGACTACCACGTCGGCACCGGCAAATACTCCAAGATGGGAGCGATCGGCGATACCGTGGACATCCACCTCGCCGGCGAGACCCTCGCCCCGCGCCCGGGCTGCGTGAAGCCGGCGCAGCAGTAATGCCTCCGGCGGCCAGGGGGACCTTTTTTGAAAAAAAGGTCCCCCTGGACCCCTCCAAAAAACTTTTCCCGGGTGCGTGTCGTGCCTGGGGATGAGGGTGCTTGGGGGGCGGGAGACCGGATGTTTGTCGCCGCAATCGGCCCGGCGGCACGAGGCGCTAAAGCGCCTCGACGCCGGACACGATTGCGGCGACAAGATCGCCAGCGGCGAAGCGCCACATTGAAGACAGCTTTTCTTAAAGATTCGCCCCAAAGGGGCGACGGCGTGGTGGAGGCGGAATTTGTCCGGGGCGAGCTTGTCGCGAAGCGACATGCTCCGTCCCGGCAAATTCCGCCTCCATCTTCACCCTACCGGCTTCCCGCCAACCCGCCACTCCCGCCCGGCCAAAGCATACCGGATGGGGGGGCCGGGGGGCCCGTGGCCTCCCGGCCGCCGGAGGCATCTTCCTCGTCCGCCGTTCGCCTAAACGTTGAACAGAAAGTGCACGACGTCGCCGTCGGCCATGACGTAGTCCTTGCCTTCCTGGCGCAGGACGCCGGCGGCGCGGCATTTCGCTTCGGACTGGTGCTTGATGTAGTCGTCATAGCCGATGACTTCGGCGCGGATGAAGCCGCGTTCGATATCGGAGTGGATCTGGCCGGCGGCGGCGGGGGCCTTTTCGCCGGCGGTGATGGTCCAGGCGCGGACTTCCTTGGGACCGGCGGTGAAAAAGCTGATGAGCCCGAGGGTATGGTAGGCCAGACGCGCCACCCGATCGAGGCCGGATTCGGTCAGGCCGTAGGAGGCAAGGAATTCCTGGCGTTCGTCATCGGCCAGCCCGGCCAGTTCCTCTTCCATGCGGGCGCAGACCACGACGACTTCCGCGCCGCGGGCGGCGGCGATTTCGCGCACCTTGGCGACCAGCGGCGATTCGCCGTTCGGGTCGTCCTCGCCCACGTTAGCGCAGTAGATGACGCGTTTGGCGGTAATGGGCCGGATGTCGTCAAAGAGCGCCTGCATGGCCAGGGTATCGGCCCCTTCCACGGTGGACGCGGGCTTGCCGTCCATGAGGTGGTCGGCGAGGCGTTTGCCGGCGGCGACCTTGTCGAGCAGCTCCTTATCCTTGCTGCCCTTGGTCTGTTTGACCATGCGGTCGAGCCTGTTTTCGAGGACCTGGATATCGGCCAGGATGAGTTCGGTGTCGATGACGTCGATGTCGCGGGCCGGGTCCACGCAACCGGCCACGTGGACCACGTCGTCGTCCTCGAAGGCGCGGGCGACGTGGACGATAACTTCGGTTTCGCGGATATGGGCGAGAAATTTGTTGCCGAGCCCTTCCCCCTTGCTGGCCCCGGCCACAAGTCCGGCGATGTCGGTGAAGCGGACGGTGGCGGGCACGATCTGGGCCGGGTTGACCAGGGCGGCCAGGGCGTCGAGGCGCGCGTCCGGGACGGGCACGACGGCGACGTTGGGCTCGATGGTACAGAAGGGGTAGTTGGCGGCCTGGGCGTTCTGGGCCTTGGTGAGGGCGTTGAAGAGGGTGGATTTGCCGACGTTCGGCAGACCCACGATGCCGACGGAAAGGGCCATGGGGCGGTCATCCTTTTACGGCGGAGCGTCCGCCGGACGGGGCCGGCGGGCGGCCGTTTTCAAGAGGGAGCCGGGGGCGCGCGACAGCGGCCCCGGCCCGATCATTTGAGATCCCGCGTACGCAGGACGGTTTTTTCCAGAAAGTTGATCAACTCGTAGTCCGAGGCCATATGGGAAAGGGCCTTGGACACGGTCATGCTGAGGAGCTTGTCGAACTCTGGCTCCACGCCTTCCGCCGGCAGCTTCCAGACGGTTTCGCCCTTATAGCGGCGGGTCATGGTCTGGCCGTTGTTGTCGGCGGTCACGACGATGGAGGCCACGGCCCTGGCGGCGAGATGCGTCCCGCCCCTGGTCGGCTTGTAGGCCAGCTCCTTGAGCTCCACGGTGACCTTTCGCACCACGGAATCCCCGGCCGGGGCCGGGGTGAACCCCTTGTCGCGCAGGCCCTTTTCCACGGCGACGCGCATGGCCGGAGCCGGATTACAGGCCGTGGTCAGCTTGCCGGCGAAGGACGACGTGGGGTCGCAAAGCCCCACTTCGTCGCTCGGCCTCGCGTCCACGACCTTGACCGCGACTGCGACGCCGCGTCCCAGGGCTTCCTTTTCCACGACGACCGTGGGCCGGACCGTGGCTTGTTGGCCGGCGCAACCGGCCAGCATGGCCGTCAGGACGAAACAGGCCGCAAAAAGGGCCGACGCCCGGGGGCGTCGGCTCATAGCACACACATACTGCTTCATAAGGCGTCCCTGTCCGCTTTCAAAGCGGACGGCCCGTCTCTACAGGACCTTCCCGAGGGCCGCAAGGGCGGCGGCGTAGTCGGGCTCGTTGGTCACCTCGGGCACAAGCTCCATGTAGGCGACCTTGCGGTCCGGGCCGACGACCAGCACGGCGCGGGAAAGCAGGCGCAGCTCCTTGATGAGCAGGCCGTAGGCCGTGCCGAAGGAGGCGTCGCGGTGGTCGGAAAGGGTCACGATATTTTTCACGCCGGCGGCCTCGGCCCAGCGTTTCTGGGCAAAGGGCAGGTCCATGCTGATGACCAGCGCCTTGGCCTTGCCGGTCAGGCTTTCCATTTCCTTATTGAACTTGCGGGCTTCCAGGTCGCACACGGCGGTATCGAGGGACGGCACGGCGATGAGGATGAGCCCCTTTTCCGTGAAATCCCCCAGCTTGGCCGGGGCCAGCTCGTTGGTCAGCACGCTGAAATCCGGGGCCGCATCGCCGACGCCCACGGGGGTTCCGGTCAGGGTGAGGCCATTGCCGAGAAAGGTGATCAGTCCGGTACGATCGCTCATAAGCGTTTTTTCCTCCTGTGAATGGGACGTCGTCCGGGGGACGACTGTGCCATGTTATGGACCTTGCCCGTTTCGGCGTCAACCGGCGGACGAGGCGGAGGCTTATTTGACCGGCACGAGGTAGGAGCGCCAGCAGCCGGCGCAGCCTTCGGGCGGCGTATCGGTATCGTGCTTGTAGCGGAATTCCCGGTAGTCGGGCTCGTTCCAGATGGCGGCAAGGGTTTCGGTGTGCAGGTTGCCGCGCACGTCGTGGGGAAAGGGGACGTCCTGGCCGTGAAAGCGGTAGGTTGCCTCGCCGGCAAGCGGCACGTTTCGCAGCGGGCAGGGGCTCACCGCCCCGTCGGCGGCGAGAAAGAGGCTGCTTCCGGGCGTATCCGGACAGCGGAAGCGGGAAACCCCGCCGTGGACGAGCCGGCAGTCCAGGCGGATGCCGCGTCCGGCGGCGTCAGTGGCGGCCAGGCGCATGGCCTCGGCCACGCGGTCGTAGGCGGCCTGGTCCTCGGGCACGATGACGTCGAACTCGGTATGCTGGCTGGTGGCGTAGGACAGCGGCCGCACCAGGGCCGAACGCACGCTTATGCCCTCCAGAAAACGCGGCAGTTCCTCGAGTTCATGGCCGAGCAGCCCCGAGCGGGTCAGGCTGTAGCGCACGATCACTTCCGGCAGGTTGACTTCGTGCACGGCCTGGATGGTGCGCAGCCGGTCCATGGCCGCGAGCACCGCGAAAAGGCTGGTGCCGCGCCGGCGGAAGTTGGTGTCCTCGGTCAGCCCGGCCAGGGGAAAGACCACGGCGTCGATGCCGTCGCGCACGAGCGCGTTGGCGTGGGCGTCGGTGAAGCGGCCGGCGTCGGTGCATAGGACGGCGCGCGCGCCCTTCTTTTTGGCCAGGGCCAGCATGGCCAGGATGTCCGGGTTGGCCAGGGGATCGCCCCAGCCCTGGAAACGCACCTCGGCCACGGCCGTGATGGCGTCCAGCAGCTTCTCGAACAGGGACAACGGCAGGTCCTGCTCGAGCCAGTGCTTCTTGTGGCCGGCCCGGATGGTGTAGCCGGTTTCGGCCCGGCTGCGGGAGGAGGCCTCCATGTGCAGCACATCGAGGATGATCGGGGCGGTCATCACCGGACGGTCAGGGCGGCCGCGGCAAAGGTCACGGCCGAGGCGGTTTCGGATTCGCGCATGATGTCGTGACAGGTGACGGTCAGGGCGCAGGCGGGCACGATCTCGGCCAGGGTGGCCAGGGAGGCGAGCCCGCACACGTTGTAGCCGTCGTCGACCCGGGCCGATTCCGCCCAGAAGGCCTCGGGATCGCCGGCCGCCAAAGCGGCCAGAAGCGCCGCGTCGTGGGCCATGGCCGCCTGCTCCAGCTCCAAGGCCGGCTTGTCGTGACCGAACTTGGGGCCGATGTGGGAAAAATCCACGCCCGCGACGAAAAGCGTGTCCGGATCGGCGGCCATCCCGCGCAAGGCGTCGAGAAACGGGCCGGCGTAGTCGAGGAAGGCGCTTCGGGACAGCGCCGGCAGCACGCTTCGCGGCGAACCGCACAGGACCGGCACCAGACTGAAATCGCCGGCCAGCACGTGGCGCAAAAAGACGGCCTGGAATTCCACCGAATGCTCGTCGCGGTGCTGCAGGTCGCCCGGATCGACGCAGGCCCCGCCGGCCCGACGCAGCCTGGCAACCGCCGCCGCGTCGGCCGGGATGTCCCCGAGCGGCGTGCCGTAGGCCTTGTCGGTCAGGCAGTAGAGGCCGCGCAAAATCTGATGCCCCACGCCGAGCACCACCACCCGCTTCGGGGAAAGCCCGCGCAGGGGGGCGTAGGCGGCGGCATAGCCGGCCTTGCCCGCCTCGGGGTCGATGTGCGGGGCGATGACGGCCAGGATGCGGCCGCTGCCGGGGGAAGCTTCCGGCGCGCCGGCCAGGATGGCGTCGAGATAGGGAACGAGCAGTTCCGGGTTGTCGGGATAGGCCGGGCCGGCGAAAAGAGGCTCGCGGGTATCCTGGGCCGCGAATGCGGCGGCGGCCTCGGCCTTTTTGGCCTGGTAGCGGGGCGTATCGAGGAGCCCGCCGGCGTCGAGCTCGGCCAGCACCCGCTCGATGTCCTCGACCGTCACCGGCCGGCCGCCTTGGAGCGCCGTGATCTCCCGTTCGAGGTCGGCAAGCGAGCGCTGCCCGTCCATGAGCGCGAGAATCGGCAGGAGTCCGGCCGGCACGCCCGTGCCGTAGGGCACGAGCCCCAGCCGGTCGCGCACGAGGATCATGGAGCGGCCTTCGTGGGTGATGGGAACGAATTCCAGGTCGTGCCGGGCACGAGGATATTGCATGCGCCTGTCCTTGAAAATTCTTCTCATCACCAAGGTAGCCCAGGCGGCGCGCCTTGGCAACGCCGGGACAGGCCTGCCGCGTGGGCGTGCCCAATGCGGTCCGACGCGCCCCGCCGCCTTGATTTCCCCGGGCGATACGGCTACCTCAAGCCCCGACCGGCCCCGTGCGCCGGCCTATCCTCAAATACGTCCGCAACGGGAACCCCATGCACTTTCGCAAAGCCCTGCTCATCAGCCACATCACGGACCTGGCCGGCCCGTCCGAGGCCCTGGAGAACTACCTCCGCGAACGTTCCGACGTCCTCGGCGTCATCTACCATCCGTTCCACTACTGCTCGGACCGCCGCTCCATCGCCCGCAAATACGTTTCCGGGAAGCTCGCGACAGAAAGGAAACGCTGCGGACTGGCTCTGCCCAACCTGCTCACCTATTTCAAGGACGCGCTCTTCTCGCTGGTCTTTTTCTTCTCCCTGGGCGGCCGCTACAACGACTGCGTGGCCTGCGATCCACTCAACGCCGTGGTGGCCATTCTCCTCAAAAAATGCCGGCTCATCGACCGCGTGGTCTTCTACACCATCGACTGGATGCCCGGCCGCTTCGCCAACCCGGTCCTTAACGCCGTCTACCACGCCCTGGACCGCTTTTGCGTGAAGAACTGCGACGCGGCCTGGAACATCTCGCCGCGCATCGTGGACGTTCGCCGGGAGCAGGGGCTGCCGGACGCGCGAAACGTGCTCGTGCCTGTCGGCGTGGACCTGGAAAAGATCGACCTGCCGGACAAGTCCGACCGCGCCCCGCGCGATCTGGTGCTGCTGGGCGCCCTTGCCCCGTCCAAGGGCGTGGATCTGGTCATCGAGGCCTGGCCGCGCCTTCTCGCCCGCTATCCCGATCTGCGCCTGCACGTCATCGGCAAGACGCCCAACGACGCCGTGGAGGACGGCGTGGTCTACGCGCCCTACGAGCCGCGCCTGGACGCACTCGGCGACTCCGTCATCCTCCACGGCGTCATGAACCACGACAAGGTCCTCGAAACGCTGCCGGCCTGCGACATCAGCCTGGCGCTCTACCGCCCCACGGACAACAACCTGTCGCGCTGGGCCGACCCGAGTCGCGTCAAGGACTACCTGGCCTGCGGCGTGCCGGTCATCATCACCGACGTGCCCGAGATCGCCAAGGACGTGGCGGCCGAGCGGGCGGGCATCGTGGCGGAGTATACGTCCGAAGCCGTGGAAGCGGCCGTGGCGGCCATGGTCGAAGACCCGGCCAAATGGCGGGCCATGCGACAGGCGGCCGTCACGTACATGCAGCGCTACCGCTGGTCGGCGATTTTCGACGCTTCCTTCGAAGCGGCCCGGGGATAGCCCCCAGGGGAGGCTCTGCCTCCCCTGGACCCCACCGCCGGGCGCTGCCCGGACCCGGCAGGGGCGCGGCCCCTGCACCCCGCCGGGGGGCCATGGGCCCCCCGGTCCCCCCCTCCGGCG
>NZ_AECZ01000041.1 GCF_000179555.1 Solidesulfovibrio fructosivorans JJ] | reverse complement strand
AACGGTTACAGGTGTTCTAGCGTTAACACGCTGTAACCGTTGAAAGTCTTTGGGAAGGGGGTCCGGGGGGAACCCTTTCTTCAGAAAGGGTTCCCCCCGGTTTCCTTTTCAAGGCTCTTTTTGCAGCAGGCGCAGCAGGAGGCAGTCGAGGGTGTCGGTCAGCGCGGCGCACAGGCCGCCGCCGCCCGGGCCCTGGCCGAAGAGTTCCCGGCGTTCGGCCACGAGGTCGGGGTCGGCCGTGGCCGGGCCGTCGACCAGGGACAGGGTGATTTCGAGCCGTCGGGCCGGGAAGAACGTTTCCAGCCGCGTGGCGAAGTCCCGCATGCGCGCGGCGAAGTCGGGGCCGACCTCGCTCCAGTAGTCCCGGGCGGCTCCGGTCGGGGGCAGGGCGGCCGCGCCGGCCAGCATGGCCGCCAGGTTGGACAGGGAAAAGCCGGGCATGCCCGGCCGCCAGCCGAGCAGCCAGGTGTTGCGCGGGAAGAGGAACCGGGCCTGCCGGCCGGCGACGATGGCGGCGTTCATGGCCTTGCGGGCCGCGTTGAGGTGCGCGTCGTCGAAGCGCGCGGGCAGCGCCGCCGGGTCCCAGTCCGGCACGACGCGGCCGAAGGCGTCGCCGCAGGTGAAGACCGTGAGCAGATGGGACAGCCAGGCGTTGGCCTGGGGCGAATCCGGCGTTTCCAGGTGGGCGTGGGACAGGACGTAGCGTCCTTTGCCGAAGCTGCCGGAAAGCATGCAGGCCCCCCCCTCGAGAAAGGCCGGGGTGAGGGTCACGCCGAAGCGCTCCCGGCACTGGCCCAGAAGGGCCTCGGACATGCCGCCAAGGGCGATGTCGGCCAGGAGCAGGTCCGCTTCGGCCCCGGCGTAGGCCGCGACAACGGCCACGTCCGGGTCGGGGCCGTCCTCGGGCGGACAGAATCCGGCCGGCCACCAGACCGGGGCGGCCATGGTCGGGGGAAAGTCGGGCGGGGTCAGGCGCGAATCCGGGTCCAGGCGCAGCCGCACATGGCCGCTGACCAGATGGTCGAGGCGTTCGGTGAAGGTCCGGCGCGTCCAGGAGCAAAGGGCCAGCCCGTCGGGGTGGGACAGGGCCAGCCCGGCCCCGCCGCAAAAGCCGCAGTAAACGCCGCCGCCGGCCACGTAGTCGCGGATGGCCGCCGTGCCGGCCGGCCCCAGGGCGGCGAACTTGCGCCGGGCGAATCCGCCGGGGACGAACAGCGCGGTCGGCGACTCGCGCCAGAGCGCCCCGGCGGCGACCTCCTCGCAACTGACAGGACGCGCCGCGGCTCCCAGCGCGGCAAGCCCCCGGCATAACAGCAATCCCCACAAGTGCGAATGGTCCCACAGGACGAGAAACCGCGCGGCCATGGGACAACCTAGCGTCTCGGCGCGCGGGCGGCAAGGCGCGGGGCCGCGCGCGGGCGCATGACAGTGACAATGGCGGCGATCTTTTGTATCCAAGGCCGCTTGAGCGGCGCTTTTGCGCCGCCTTTTTCCAAGGAGCGCAGCATGACAAGCGAGGCCCTACCCAAGGGATACGAACCGGCCGATGTCGAGGCCCGGTGGATCAAATACTGGCAGGAAGACAAGACCTTCACTCCCGACCCCGACGGGCCGGGCGAACCGTACAGCATCGTCATCCCGCCGCCCAACGTGACCGGGGCCCTGCACATGGGCCACGCGCTGAACATCACCATCCAGGACATCCTGTGCCGCTACCATCGCCAGCGGGGCCGCAACGTCCTGTGGGTGCCGGGCACGGACCATGCCGGCATCGCCACGCAAAACGTGGTGGAGCGCTCCCTGGCGGCCAAGGGCGTCTCGCGCGAGGCCATCGGCCGCGAGGCCTTCATCGAGGAAGTCTGGAAATGGCGCGCCGAATACGGCGGCAAGATCCTCAACCAGATCCGGCGCCTCGGCGCGTCCGTGGACTGGACCCGGGAACGCTTCACCTTCGACGAAGGCCTCTCCCGCGCCGTGCGCGAGGTGTTCGTGCGCCTTTATGAAGAGGGACTCATCTACCGGGGCGACTACATCATCAACTGGTGCCCGCGCTGCCACACCGCCCTAGCCGACCTGGAAGTGGAATACGCGCCGCACATCGGCAAGCTCTATCATATCCGCTACCCGGTGGAGGAGATGCCCGGCTCCTTCCTCACCATCGCCACCACCCGCCCCGAGACCCTGCTCGGCGACACGGCCGTGGCCGTGCATCCCGAGGACGAGCGCTACAAGGATTTCGTGGGCAAGCACGCCATATTGCCGCTGGTCGGCCGGCGGTTGCCCATCATCGCCGACGCCTATGTCGAGCGGGAATTCGGCACCGGCTGCCTCAAGGTCACGCCGGCCCACGACATGAACGACTTCGAGCTCGGCCGCAAACACCACCTCGAGGTCATCGCCGTGCAGGACGAGGCCGGCAACATCAACGAGAACGCGCCCGAGAAGTACCGCGGCCTGGACCGCGCCGAGGCGCGCAAGGTCGTCATCGAGGACCTCAAGGAACAAAAGCTTCTCGACGACATCCGCGACTACGAGCACAACGTGGGCGAGTGCTACCGCTGCCGCACGGTCATCGAGCCGTATGTGTCCAAGCAGTGGTTCGTCAAAACCGGCCCCCTGGCCAAAGCGGCCCGCGAGGCCGTGGAACACGGCCGCACCGCCATCCTGCCCGACCAGTGGACCAAGACCTACTACGACTGGCTGGACAACATCCGCGACTGGTGCGTTTCGCGCCAGATCTGGTGGGGGCACCGCATTCCGGCCTGGACCTGCGACGCCTGCGGCGAGCTGATCGTCTCCCGCGAGGACCCGACCGCGTGTCCGAAGTGCGGGGCCACGACGCTGACCCGGGACCCGGACGTGCTGGACACCTGGTTCTCCTCGGCCCTGTGGCCGTTTTCCACCCTTGGCTGGCCCGACGAGACCAAGGAACTGAAGACGTTTTACCCGACCACGGTCCTCAGCACCGCCTTCGACATCCTCTTTTTCTGGGTGGCCCGCATGATGATGATGGGCCTGCATTTCATGAAGGAAGTGCCGTTTAAGGAAGTCTACATCCACGCCCTGGTGCGCGACGCCGAGGGCCGCAAGATGAGCAAATCCCTTGGCAACGGCATCGATCCGCTGGCCATGATGGATCAGTACGGCACGGACGCGCTGCGGTTCACCCTGGCCGCTTTTGCCGCCATGGGCCGCGACATCAAGCTGTCCGAGGAGCGCATCGAGGGCTACCGCCATTTCGTCAACAAGATCTGGAACGCGGCCCGGTTCGCGCTCATGCACATCGGCGAGGGCGCGCCGGACATTCCCCTTGAGGAGGCGGCCAAGGCCGGGCTTTGCCATGCCGTGATCCTCTCGCGCCTGGAGCGGCTCAAGGAGAAGGTGGCCGGGGCCATCGAGGGCTACCAGTTCAACGACGCGGCCCAGGAGCTCTACGGCTTTTTCTGGCGGGAATTTTGCGACTGGTACCTGGAGATGGCCAAGGTGGACCTCGGCGGCGAGGACGCGGCCAAAAAGGGCGCGGCCAAGCGGGTGCTCTTCACGGTGCTCTCCGAGGTGCTCACCCTCATGCATCCGTTCATGCCCTTCGTCACCCAGGAGATCTGGAGCAAGCTGCCGGGCGTGGCCGACCCCAACCTGGCCCGCATGTCCTTTCCCGGGGCGCGGCCGGGGCTCGTCTCCGAGACGGCCGAGGCCGACATGGAGCTCCTCAAGGCCGTTGTGGTCGGGGTGCGCAACATCCGGGCCGAGCTCAACATCAATCCGGGCGTGAAGCTGACGGCCCTGGTCCATGCCGACAACGACAGCGAGGTGGCGTCGCTTACGGCCAACACGGCCATGATCGTTTTCCTGGCCAAGCTGGAGCGTTTCGAGGCCGGGCTCGAGATCGCCGCGCCCAAGGCGTCGGCCTCCACGGCGGCCGGGACCTGCGCGCTTTACGTGCCGCTTTCCGGGGCCGTGGATTTCGATGTGGAGTTTCTGCGCCTGTCCAAGGAAGAGGTGAAGACGGTCAAGGAACTGACCGTGGTGGAGAAGAAGCTCGGCAACGAGGACTTCGTGTCGCGCGCGCCGGCGGAAGTGGTGGCCAAGGAGCGGGAGAAGCAAGAGGCGCTTGGCGAACGGCTGGCGCGGCTTCGGGAGCTCAAGGACCGCATCAAAAAGCTCATGGCCGAATAAGCGGCCGCTGCACGATAGCGCAATGAAAGGCGGGCGGTCCCTTCCGGGGCCGCCCGCTTCGCTTTGTATTGGTCGGGGGCGCTTGGACCTAGGCGGGCAGAGCCCTGGCCGAGCCGCCGGCCTCTCCGCCGCGCATTTCGGCGATCAGGCGCGTGAGCACGCTCGACTGTTCGGCCAGGCCGGAGATGGCCTGGGCCGATTGCCGCATGCCTTCCGAGGCCTCCATGGAAATCCGGTTGATGTCGTCGATGCTGCGGTTGATCTCCTCGCTCGTGGCCGATTGCTGCTCCGAGGCCGTGGCGATGGACTGAATCTGGCTCGCCACCATGTCGGCCAGGGACACGATTTCGTTGAGCGCTTCCCCGGACTGGTTGGCGAGCTGCGTCGTGTCCGCGATGGTCTCCACCGTCCGCTTGACCTTGTCCACGTTGCCGGCCGCGCCCTGCTGGATGCCGGTGACCGCGTCGCCCACCTCCTTGGTGGCGTTCATGGTCTTTTCGGCCAGCTTTCTGACTTCGTCGGCAACGACCGCGAAGCCGCGCCCGGCGTCGCCGGCCCGGGCGGCCTCGATGGCGGCGTTTAAGGCCAGCAGGTTGGTCTGGTCCGCGATGTCGGAGATGACGTTCATGATCGCGCCGATGCCGCTGGCCCGTTCGCCGAGGGTCTCCATGTCGCGCTGCAACTCCCGGGCGTGGTTTTGCACCGTGTCGATGCCGCGCACGACCTCGCCCACGACCTCCTTGCCGCGCAGGGCCTTTTCCTTGGCCTGGTCGGCGGTGCCGGCGGCCATGGAGGCGTTCTTGGCCACCTCGAGCACGGTGGAGTTCATCTCTTCCATGGCCGTGGCGGTCTCGGCCGCGCTGTGGGATTGCTGGGTCGCGCCGTTGCTGGCCTGTTCGATCTGGGCCGAGAGTTCTTCCGAGGCGGTGGCCGTGTTCTGGGCCACCTCCTGCAAGGTGCCGGCGGCGGTCAGCATGGCGTCGCGCTGGGCCGTGGCGTCGCGCTGGGCCGCTTCGGCCCGGTCCATGGCTTCCCTGGCCTTGGCCGCTTCCTCGGCCGCCTCGGCCGAGCGGGCGTCGGCTTCCTGGATGCGTTCCTTGAGCCGTTCCACCATGGTGCGCAGGCTGTCGGCGAGCTTGCCCACCTCGTCGCCCTGGTGGATGTCGAGCACGCCGTCGAGGTCGCCGCCGGCCACCCGGTCGGCAAAGACCGCGCTGGACAGGATCGGCCGGGTGATGGTCCGGGTCAGGGAGAGCGCGATGCCGATGCAAAGGAGCAGGGCGGCGACGAGGCCGGAAACCATGATGGTGCTTGCCGTCTCAAGCTCGGCCACGGCCTCGTCGGACAGCCGCTGGGTGTTGGTCATGCCCGCCTTGGCCATGTCCTTGGCCAGTTCTTCGATCTCGGCCGCCCGCTGGTTGCGCTCGACGCCAAGTTCGGACAGGGCGGCGGTATTCGTGTCAAAGGCCATCATGGCGCTCTTGTAGCCCGCCAGGGCCTTTCGCACATGCCCGATTTCCTGTTTGTCCGCTTCTTGCCGCGTGACGGAGGTGAGATGTTCGACGACGTCTTCCACTTTGGGAAACATTTGCAACGCCTCGGCGCGGATGCTTTTGTCATTGACGGCCTGGGCCTTGAAGTTCTTCACCCGGATGTCAAAGCCTATCTTGATGATCGCCTCGATGTCGGCGAGCTTGCCGAGGCGTTCGGCCAGGCGGGCCGAGTCCGCCTGGGTTTGAATCTCCTGGGCGAACTTTTTCTGTTGGCTCGCGGAGAGCGTTTCCACGCTCTCGACGAACTCCGCCGCCGCGGCGTCCATCTTCTGGCGCGAGGCGAGAAGGGCGTTGATCAGTTTTTCCGTCTTGTCGGACAGGCCATTGTAGGCGTCCACCTCGTTTTGAACTTTCGGCAGATCGGCCTTGAGGCGCACCAACCCTGGGTATTTGGTCGACAGCTCATGGGCCTTGGCCAGGGCCTGGCGCACGTTTTCGGACTCCTTTTGGGCCTGCTCCCGGTACGTCCGCTCCATGCTCAAGGAATAGCCGCGCATGGCGTACATGGTGAGCAAGGATGTGCGCTCGATTTCGTTGGCGATACCCGTTTCGGGAATGTATTGACTTGAAAGTGTCTCGGAAGTTTTTTCCACACTGTACATGTTGAAGACGCCGAGGAGACCGAGAGCGCAAGCGATTAGAATCAGGCACCCGAAGCCTATGCCGATCTTGAGTCCAAGCCTCATGTTTTTCATACGAAGATCCTCTGTGCTAGAGTCAATGCCAGCCTGGGCTTCCACATCCTTCAACACGCTACGGCAGGTTATGATGCATATTACTTTAGTGACAAAAAACAATCTGCCCTAGGTGTTGGGAAAAAACAAGAGCGCGGAGCCGGCGGCCGCAATACTTGGCCGTCGGCCAAAAGCCTTCGGCGGGGCGGAAGGATACGCACCTCGCCATGGTTATTGAGGAAAAATGGTTGGCCGCGCCAGGGATCGAGGGATCGGAAAAATGCCCGATCGCTTCGGGGTCGGAAAGGGAATCCTCGCCTACGGTTCGGCCTGCCCCAGGGCGCAGCCGCCGCTATCGAGCATGCGCTCCACATCCTCCCGGGCGATGGGCCGCGAGAAGAGAAAGCCCTGGCCGGCCTCGCAGGCGAAGTCGGTCAGCACCGCCGACTGGGCCTCCAGCTCCACGCCCTCGGCCACCACGTCGAGGCCCAGGCTGTGGGCCAGCGCCACCACCGCGCCGACGATCTTGCGGTTCTCGTTGGCTTCGATCTCGCTGACGAAGGTGCGGTCGACCTTGAGCGTGTCGATGGGAAAGCGTTGGAGATAGGACAGCGACGAGTAGCCGGTGCCGAAATCGTCCACCGACAGGCGTACCCCGAGCGCCTTGAGGCGTTTGAGCCGCAGGATCGACACTTCCGGGTTGTCCATGATGACCGTTTCCGTGATCTCGAGCTTGAGCGCATGCGGATCGAGCCCGGTGGCGCGCAGGATGCGCTCCACGTCCTCGACCAGGGTCGGCTGGGTGAGCTGCTTGGCCGAGAGGTTCACGCTCATGGACATGGCCAGCACCTGGGGAAAGTCCGTCTGCCAGCGCACCATGGTCCGGCAGGCCTCCTCCAGCACCCACAGCCCCAGCGGCACGATAAGGCCCGTATCCTCGGCCACGGGAATGAAGTCCTTTGGCGAGGCCACGCCCTTGCCCGGACGCCGCCAGCGCACCAGCGCCTCGAAGCCTTGCAGGCTGCGGTCGCTCAGCGACAGGATCGGCTGGTAGTCGAGGAAGAATTCCCCCCGGTCGAGCGCCAGGCGCAAGGCGCTTTCCAGGTCCATCAGCCGGATGGCGTCCTCGAGCATGCGGGTGTTGAAGACCTTGAAGCGGTTTCGGCCTTCGCCCTTGGCCCGGTGCAGGGCGATGTTGGCGTTGCGCAGGAGCTCCTCGGGCTTGTCGTAGAGGCAGGGGCTGATGACGATGCCCATGGAGCAGGTGACGTGGATGTCGTGGTCGCAGAACTGGAAGACTTCCCCCACGGCGCTGCGGATGCGTTTGACGATGCGCACGATCTCCCGGTAGGAGCCGGTTTCCTCGAGCAGCACCACGAATTCGTCGCCGCCCAGGCGCGAGACCGTGTCGAGCCCGCGCACGCATTCCCGAAGCCGCTTGGACACGCCCTCCAGGAGCCTGTCCCCCATGTGGTGGCCCAGGCTGTCGTTGATGACCTTGAACCGGTCGAGGTCGAGGAAGATCACGGCGTACTGGTAGTTATCGCGCCGTTTGGAGCGCTCGATGGCTTGGCGGATGCGGTCCAGGCACAGGGAGCGGTTGGGCAGGCCGGTGAGCGGATCGTGAAAGGCCATGTGGGCCAGCTGGCTTTCCAGGCGCTTGCGGTCGGTGATGTCCGTGACGAGCCCGCCGGCCAGGCGCGAACCCTCGTCGTGGCCCATGGGGAAAAGCGCCAGCAAGAGCGTCTTGTCCGCGCCGTCGATGGATACGGTCACTTCCTTGCGGACCGGCTCGTTCCAGGCGATGACCCGTCCGGCGTCGCGCGACAGGGCGGTGGCCAGCTCCTCGGGCAGCGTCTTGGTCACGAGCGCGCCGTGGGGCGGCGGAGCGCACAGGCCGAAAATGCCCCAGGCGGCGGCATTGGCCGCAAGCAGCCGGTCCTCGGCGTCGAGCACGAAAAAGCCCTCGGGGCAGCGTTCCAGCTCCAGGTCCGGCTGGTCCGGCCGCGCTCCCGGCGCCCGGGTGGGGCTGGCTTCGAGCAGGAACCGGGGACCCTCGCCGGCGGGCAGGGGAACGCAGGTGACGGCCAGGGGAATGGTCCCGCCGCCCGGCAGGCGTCCCCGGACGCGGGCGCGGGCCGTTTCCCCGCCAAGGGCGGCGGGAAGCAGCCGGTCGAGCCGTGGCCGGTCCTCCGGGGCGAACAGGGTCGCGAACGCCACGCCGGGGAGGGTCCCCGGCGCGCGGTCGAAGAGTTTTTCCCCGGCCGGATTGGCTTCGCGAACGAGGCCCCGCGCATCGAGCAGGAACTGGGCCGTGGTCGCGGCGGCGAACACGGCGCGGCTTTGGGCCTGGCCGGCGGCCAGGGCCTTTTCCAGGCGCTGGCGGGCCAGACTGGTCTCCACGGCGGCCAGGAGCGTCTGGTCGTCCGGGGGATGGGGCAAAAGGAAGTTGACCTGGGCCCGGCGGGCCGGATCGAGGGGGCAGGCGTCGCCGTTTCGGGCCAGGAGGATGACCGGAATGCCGTGGCCTTCGCGCAAAAGCGCCGCCGCGTCCGCGCCGTCGCAGGCCCCTTCGAGGTCGAGGCGCAGCACGGCCAGGTCCGGGCGGTCGTCGTCCGCCTTTTCCAGGGTCTCCCGGCAGGATGCCGTGGGGCCGAGCGGCACGTAGCCGTTTTTATCGAGGAGTGCGGCCAGGCAGGCCGCCGCGACGCGGTCCTGTTCGCCGATCAGAATGCGGGGAGGCGCCATGAAAACCCCCTGCCACGCAAAAGCGGTGTGTCGGGGCGTCGCCAGGGGCTTCCGGCGACGTCATGGCGTCATGGTAGCGCAGGAAGGTTTCTTCACGCAACTGTCATAAAGCGGCTTTGGCGGGTCCTATCAATTGGTGGGATACCACAACTTGATGGCCGAGCCCTTGTCTCCCTGCTTCTGGGCCACGCGGAACTCGTAGCGGGCCGTGTCTTCGGTGAGCCGGAAAACGGCCGTGCCCACATTGCCCTTGACCATGCTTTGGAAGTGCAGGGACTGGCAGTCGTCGTCCAGGGGTTTGTCTGCGGCGTCGAAGCGGGACATGCAGATGCGAAGGAGCGGGTTGGCTTGGTCGCTTAAAAGCGAGTCCATGCTGGAGGGCGGCTTGCGCCGCAGCTCCGCCGTAACGACGACTTCCTTGTAGGGCACCTTCTCCAATGTCACCTTGTTGCCGGTGGGCACGTATTTTTCCTCGGTGCGCATCCGCTCCTCGATGTCCGTCACTTTGACGAAATCGTTGCGCAACTCTTTGTAGCGCGTCAGATCGGACGCGCCTGCCGGGCGGGGCGGCAGGACCGTGGCCAAAAGCAGGATGAAAACCAGGACGGGCAGGTGACGCGACGGGGTCATGGGGGGCGCCTCCGTTTGGCTTGCGACCGGACGCGCTTGTTACGACTCGTCGCGCCGGGGAGCGATGGGGAAAATGGCGAGCTTGAGAAAATCGGTTTCCGTGATGATGCCGACCAACCGGCCGTCTTCGACCACGGGCAGGCAGCCGAACTTGTTGTAGATCATGGTTTCGGCCGCCGCGCGCAGGGATGTGTCCGGGGCCACGGTCACCAGGTCCGTGCACATGACGTCCCGAAGCGCCGTGACCGGGTCCTTTTTGTTTTCCAGGGACAACAGGTCGCGCTGGGTCACGAGCCCCGCGAGTTGCCCGTCCGCGTCCGTAATCGGGATATGGCGGACGAAAAGTTCCTGCATGAGGGCTATGGCGTCGGCCAGGCTGTCCGACTCGCGAAGGCAGCGTAATTGGCTGGTCATCAAATCGGCTACAAGCATGCTGTGACTCCGAAGATACGGCGACAGGAATCCGTTTCACGGAATCCTTGCCGAATCGTGGCGTCAAGTCAAGGCGGCCGCCGGGAAGCCTGGCCGACGCCGGCCAGGCAAAAGAGAAGGCCGGGGAAACCCCGGCCTTCCTGCGGCCCGCAAGCCGCGGCAACTCTTCCCCCAAGCCTAGTTGGCCGGGGTGGTGCCCTTTTTGGCCTTCTTCTTGGCCTTCAGCATCTCGACGACGGAGTAGCTGTCGCTCTTGGTGGGCTTTTTATGCTTTTTCTTCTTGGTGCCGGCGAAAGCCATGGAGGTGGCGAGCAGGCAGGAAATGACGGTGAAAACAATGATCTTTTTCATGGTGACGCTCCTTAGGCGGTGTTCGAATCTGGCGAATCCCCCCCAGCCGACGAGGCGGGCCCCACGTGGGCCGGTGCTCCCGCGTCGACCGGGCGATGTGTCTCCCGAGTCGACACATGCGGTCTATGCCCGATCCCCTTTCCGGCCACTTACGCCAGCATTACAGGAGTGAAAGATGAAAAGCATTATATTCCGGTAAGTTGCGGCACCCTTGCCGGGCGATTACAGATGTGAAAATAAGGGGAAATCTGTGGCGCTCCCGTCCACTGGCCTTTATGAGCCGTACCATGTACACCATGCCAAGAGATCGGGCGGGAAAAGGGAGCGCAAGCCCCGTGTCCGCTGACGAACGGGACAAGGAAAAACGGCCCATGCGGATTCTGCTCGTCGAGGACGACGAGAAAATCGCGTCGTTTATCATCGGAGGCCTGCGCCAAAGCGGGTTTGCCGTGGACCATGCCGCGAACGGGCTGGACGGGCTGCATCTGGCCGCGACCGAGCCCTACGCCGTGGCCGTCATCGACGTCATGCTGCCCGGCCTCGACGGCCTCAAGGTCATCGAGGAGCTGCGCCGGCGCAAGGTCAACACGCCCATCATCATCCTGTCGGCCAAGCGTTCGGTCGAGGACCGGGTGCGGGGACTCGAGACCGGCAGCGACGACTACATTTCCAAGCCCTTCTCCTTTTCCGAGCTCCTGGCTCGGGTCCAGGCGCTTATCCGCCGCTCCTCCAGCGTGTCCGAACCCACCAGGCTGACCGTGGGCGAGCTGTCCATGAACCTGCTCACCCGGGAGGTGCATCGCGGCGAAACCGCCGTGCAGCTCCAGCCGCGCGAATTCGCCCTGCTCGAGTATTTCATGCGCAATCCCGGCAAGGTGCTCTCCAAGACCATGATCATGGAGCATGTCTGGGACTACCATTTCGATCCCCAGACCAACCTGGTGGACGTGCTGGTGTGCCGGCTGCGCAACAAGATCGACCGGGACTGGGACAGGAAGATGCTGCATACCCTGCGCGGGGTCGGGTATGTCCTCAAAGAGTAGGGCGCTTTTCCGTTCCACCACCGTCCGTCTGACCGTCCGTTATTCCCTGATCTTCATTTCCAGCGCGCTGATCCTGTTTCTCCTGGCCTATTCGCTGCTCTCCGACGCCGTGCGTCAGGGCGACCGGGTGGCCATGGCCCAGAAACTGCGCGAATACGCCTCCATCGGGCTCAAGAAGGGACTGAACGGTCTGGTCGATTTCGTGCGCACCGAGCGCGAGAATTACGACTACGACGAATATTACCTGCGCATCGTCGACGCCGAGGGGAAGCGGCTGCTCAACCTTTCCCCGAGCGATCTGCCGCCCTTGCCGGAAAAGCTCGAGAGCGATTCCCCGGGCGCGGGCATCCAGTGGTTTTTCCTGCCCCAGAAAAAGGATGCCGCCCTGCTGGAAGTGGCCTCGCGGGCGCTTCCCGGCGGCGGCGTGGTGTACATGGGCAAGGACGCCAGCGACCGCGAGCGGTTGCTGCGGCAGTTCCGGGTGATTTTCGCCGGCATCATGGCCCCGGTGGCCCTGATCGGCCTGGCCGCCGGCTTCGTGCTGGCCAGGCGGGTGCTCAAGCCCATCCAGAATCTCATCGACACCGTGCGGGCCATCGACACCGGCCGTATGGACGCCCGCGTCCCGGCCGTGGGGGCCGATGACGAACTCAACGAGCTGGCGCTGCTGTTCAACGCCATGCTCGACAAGATCAAGGCGCTGCTTGCCGGCATGCGCGAGGCGCTGGACAACGTGGCCCACGACCTGCGCACCCCGGCCACCCGGACCCTGGCCGCCGTGGAGGTGGCCGCCGCCAAGACCGATCCCGAGGCCTTGCGCGAGGCCCTGCTCGACTGCGCCGAGGAGACCCGGCGCATGGTGTCCATGCTCGGCATCCTCATGGACATCTCCGAGGCCGAGACCGGGGCCATGCGCCTGCGCCTGGGCCGGGCGGACATGGCCGCGCTGATCGGGGAGACGGCCGAGCTGTACCAGTATGTGGCCGAGGAAAAAGGGGTGGCCGTGGTCGTGGACACGACCGGGCCGCTGCCGGTGGTGGCCGATGTGGACCGCATGCGGCAGGTGCTGGCCAATCTGCTGGACAATGCCGTCAAATACACCCCGGTCGGCGGGCGGGTGGAGCTTTCCGGCCGGTTGCGCGACGGAATGGTGTCGGTCTGCGTGGCGGACACGGGCGAGGGCATCGGCGCCGACGACATCCCCCGCATTTTCGACCGCCTCTACCGGGCCGACAAGAGCCGGTCCCGGCGGGGGTTGGGGCTTGGGCTGTCGCTTGTGCGGGCGGTCCTGTTCGCCCATGGCGGGGTCATCGACGTGCAAAGCGCTCCGGGCAAGGGCAGCCGGTTCACCTTCAGCCTGCCGGCGGCGACCGTGGGGGAACAGTCCGCCTTGTAACGCGGCCGCAAGCCCCGGGCACGGTCCGAAAAACGGGAAAAGACGTTGTCAAGGCCGGCCGGCTCGGGCATGATTGCGGCAAGGCCGGGGACCGGGGTTTTTTCCCGGACGAACCGTCAATTGCGGGGAGGCCGTCATGAGCGAAACGGAAACCGCCAGCGCCGCGCCCTTTTTTTTCACCAAACAGGCCCTGTTTGACGTCAAGCGCAAGCTCTGGGGCTATGAGATCCAGGGCGGCTCGGACACCTGCGCCGCTTCGGCCTGCTTCGCCGACCGCGAGCAGGTGGCCGATTCCCTGGCCTCTTCCTCGTACATCGGCGTGCAGCACGCCGTGGAGCGGGGCAAGAAGGTCGTGGCCCCCTTTGACGAGGTCGGGCTGCTCGCCAAGGCGCCGTACGCCCTGCCGTCGGCCCACGGCGTGGTCAAGGCGGTGGGCCCTGTGACCCAACCCGAGGCGCTGACGGCCGCCGTGTGCCAGTTGCGCGCCGACGGCTACGCCCTGGCCCTGGACGCCGGGCCCGGCATGGCCGCAACGCCCGGACTGGCCGAACTGGCCGACGTGTTGTGCTTCGACGCCGGCGCCGGGGCCGATCCCCGCGATTTCCTGGATGCCGCCCGGGGCCGCCAGGTCATCCTGCTCGCCTCCAGGGTGCAGGGGCTCGAGCAGTTCGAGGCCCTCAAGGCCGCCGGTTTCACCCTGTTTCAGGGCCGGTTTTTCAAGGAACCCGAGATCATCGCCGAACGGCGGCTCACCTCGCACCAGATGAGCCGGTTCACCCTGCTGCGCCTGATCGAGTCCGAGGACCCGGACGTGGACGCCCTGGCCGAGGGGATCTCCGCCGACGTGTCCGTGAGCTTCCGCCTGCTTGCCTACCTCAACAGCGCCGCTTTCGGCTTTCCGCAAAAAATCCAGTCCATCCGCCAAGCCATCATGATGCTCGGCTCGATCAAGATGCGCAATTGGCTGCGGGCCGTGCTCTTGGCCGACATGGCCCAGCACGGCGACATGCCGCGCGAGCTGGCCGAGCTGTCCCTGGGGCGGGCGCGGTTTCTGGAGCTTGTGGCCAAGCGCTACGACTACTGGGACTTCAATCCGGGCTCGCTGTTTCTGCTGGGGCTTTTTTCCCTGCTCGACGCCATCCTGGGCATGCCCATGGCCAAGGTGACGGAGCACCTCCCCCTGGAGGAAACGCTCAAGGCGGCGCTGCGTCGGGAGATCCAGAGCGAATACGAGCCGCTGCTCGACCTCGTGAGCTGCATCGAGGACGCGGACTGGCCGCGCCTGGACGAGCTGACCCGCAAGCTCGGCTTCGACCTGGAAACGGTCAAGACCTGCGCCAGCGAGGCCATGGCCTGGAGCAGCGCCTTTTTCATCACCCAACAAGGTGTCGGGTCGGCGTCCTGAGTGCCGGCGGGGACGGGCGCGGCCCTTTCGGCTCCGTCGGGAGGGCCGTGTCGCCGGGCGGGCGGCATGGGGCCGCTATTGCGACAGGGGCGGCGGGGTGATGAGGCCGAGCTTGGCCAGTTCCGCCAGCAGGGTTTCACGGCGCAGGGGTTTGGGCAGATAGGCTTCGGCCCGGCCGTGAAAGAAGGATTCACTGACGTTTTTGGTGTCCGTCAGCACGGAAATCATGATGAGCTTGAAGCGTTCGGCCGGATTGTGGGCGTCCTCGATGCGGCGCAGGGCCTGGACCACTTCGTTGCCGTCCATGCCAGGCATGAGGATGTCCATGAAGACGGCGGTGAAGGGCCTGTCCTCCTCCAGGGCGGCCTCGAAGGCGGTAAGGGCCTCCATGCCGTCGCAGGCGGTGAGGCATTCGGCGTAGGCGGAAAGAAAGGTCCGCAAAAACAGGATAATGCTTTCGTCGTCATCCACGATGAGAAAGCGCATGATGGAGCCCCCGATCCCGGCAGGAGTGCCGATTGCTGGATATTAGGGGCTTTTTTTCTTGGAGGCAACCGTTGCGGCCATGTTCCGGGCGTCGACGAAGACGATGTCCGTTTCGTGGAAATAACGGGCCAGGGCGGCGATGAGCCGGCCGGCGGCGGCAAAGTCGGCGTTGGCCACGGCCTCCTCCAGGGCCAGGGCCATGTCCGCCGCTTCGGGGAGCTGGAAGGTGGCGGTCGAGCCCCGGATGGTGTGGGCCAGCCGGGAGAGGTCTTCGCTGTCGCGGGCGGCCAGGGCCCTTTCGAGATCGACGGTGTGCTCGCGCTGTATGGCCAGGAAGCGATCGAAAATGGGGCGCAGTTCGGCCGAGACGGCGACGGTGTGCGGGGGGATGTCGGCGGAAGCGGCGGTCATGGCCGGCCGATCTCCTTGTCTGCGCCTTGACGGGGGGCCGTCCGGGCAATTAGGGAATGTTCACGCGCCCGTAGCTCAGCCGGATAGAGCGTCGGACTTCGAATCCGCAGGCCGGGAGTTCGAATCTCTCCGGGCGCGCCAGTTAAATTCAATGATTACAGCACGTGAAGGCGACTTGTCGAAGACGACAGGTCGCCTTCTTGATTTTCTGCTCCAACGTTTGCTCCACTTGCTCCAACAGAGAGGTGGAGCAATGGCCACATTCCGCAAGCGGGGAAATCTCCAGTGGGAAGCCAGGATTCGCAGGCACGGCTTCCCGGCGACCTGCAAGACTTTCGGGGAACAAAGGCCGAAGCCGAACAATGGGCAAAGGGCGTCGAAACCGGGTTGTCCACGGGACAGCCCGGCCCGGCCAAAGAGGTTGAGAGCCACGCCCTGGCCGAATGTCCGAATGGCTATAATGAGGAAAAGTAGCCAAGGCTCAAAGAACCTCGCCGTGAAATGTCCCGGGCCGGTTGCCTTCAATCGCGTGCCATCGCCCGCCGTGTGATGTCAACGCTTCGGTCGAAGGATATCGCTGATTATCGATGTGAACGGGAGAGAAGGGGACCGTGGGCCATTGGCCAGGGTGACAAGGGCCGGCCCCGGTCGCGGCCGGAGAGCGCTTCTCCTTATCCACGTTCCTCTTTGTCGGCGCGGGAATGAAAAAGGCCCTGATAGGATTTATCAGGGCCAGGTACGCCGACAGGGAACGGTCACCTTTTAATGAAGCAGCATGTTCCAAAATGGCATGGCCAGGAAGGTGACAAAAAGCCCGGCCAGGACAACGCGTACGGCCAGCACCTTGAACATGTCTTTGGAAAGAATGTAGCCGGAGCTGAAAAAGTACAGCAGCACCGCATATTCGTAAGGAAAGATGTAGTTGTCCAGTCCGTATTGAAAGGCGAAGTACAGGGCGCGCGCGTCCCCGTGCATCTGTCTGCCCAACTCGGCCAGGGGTGAAGTCATGGTGGTGGTCGCCGCCAGGGGGGTCAACAGGAAGTTGGCGGCGAGGCCCAGGAAATAGGCCGCTCCGCCGGCCATGTTGTCGCCGAGTCCATGGAAGTAGGGCAAGGCGATCTGCGCGATCCAGTCCGTGACTTTCAGGGCGCCGCCGGCGCTGCCGATGGCCATGCAGCCCATGATAAAGAAAAGCGGCGCGAAATTGATCTTGGAGAAGCGTTGGCCGTCCATGAGTCGCACACCGGGCAGGAATGTGACGAATGTGATCACGATCAGCACAATACCCGCACTGATGCCGTGCAGCTTGTCCGTGGCCAGCAACAACAGCGTTGCGAGCATCAGGTAGGCCGCCCGCTTTTGTTCCGGACTCGCCGGGCGTGGTGTCCCAGGCCTCCGAGGAGCTTTCGGCCCAGATCGGGCAATCCAATCAGGGAACGGAAATCCAGAGTACGCGGATGGGGGAAATCGCCGCCGCCATGGAGGAGATGAACGCCACGGTGATCGAGGTGGCGAAAAACGCGGCCGATGCCGCGGAAGCGGCGGTCCATACCGGCCAAAGCGCCAAGGACGGCGCGAACGTGGTCTCGAAGGCCGTGACCGGCATCGGCAAGGCCCGTACGCAGGCGTTGGCACTCAAGGAAACCATGTCCCTGCTCGGCGGACAGGCCAAGGATATCGGGGCGGTTCTCAGCGTGATTTCCGACATCGCCGACCAGACCAATCTGCTTGCCTTAAATGCCGCCATCGAGGCGGCGCGCGCCGGCGAGGCCGGGCGGGGATTCGCCGTGGTTGCCGACGAGGTGAGAAAGCTCGCGGAAAAAACCATGGCCGCCACGGCCGAGGTCGATCAGGCCATCCGGGATATCCAGAGGCGGACCACGGAAAGCCTCGACGGCGTGGAGCGGGCCGTGGACTCCATCGAGGAGGCGACCGGGCTGGCCGGGCAGTCCGGGGATTCCCTGGAGGAGATCGTGGCCCTGGTCGAGCGGACCTCGGGCCAGGTGCGCTCCATCGCCACGGCGGCGGAACAGCAATCCGCCACGAGCCAGGAGATCAGCCGCAGCGTGTCCGACGTGTCCCGCATCTCGGTGGAGCTTTCCGAGGCCATGCACCATTCCTCCCAGGCCGTGGAGTCGATGGCTGCCCAGGCGCAGGCTCTGCAAGGACTCATCGACGACATGAAGCGGTCGTGACGCCGGCGCCCCCCGCGCGATAACACGGCATTGTCGAAAAGACGAAGACGAGGTGCCCTGTGCGCTCCTTGCATCTGGAAACGACCGACCCGGCGGTGAATCTCGCCACCGAGGAATGGCTGTTGCGCCACGACACGGCGGATGTCTTCATGTTGTGGCGCAACAGGCCGTCCATCATCATCGGCCGCAACCAGAACGCCCATGCCCAAATCAATGCGGCGTTCGTCGCGGCCCAGGGCATTCCTGTCGTCCGGCGGCTGACCGGCGGCGGCGCGGTATTTCACGACCTCGGGAACGTGAATTTCACCTTCATCACGACCGGGCGGACAACCACCGCGTTGGATTTCAAGCGGTTTACCGATCCCATTGTCGCGGCCTTGCAGAAACTCGGCGTGCCGTGCCGCCTGGACGGCCGCAACGACCTGACCGTGCACGGCCGGAAGATATCGGGCAATGCCCAGTTCGCTTTGGGAAACCGCGTCTTGCACCACGGGACGTTGCTGTATGCCGCCTCCATGCCGGACATCGCCCGGGCGCTTGTCGTCAATCCGGCGAAATACAAGGACAAGGCTGTCAAAAGTGTTACGGCGCGCGTGGCCAATATCCGTTCGTTTTTGCGGGTGCCGTTGTCCGTCGAGGACTTTATCCAATTCGTCTTCCATGAAATCGATGCGGGCGGCTCTAAGGGGGATAACCGGCTGACGCCTGATGCGCAACGCGGCATCGCGCTGCTCGCGGACAGAAAATACCGTTCATACGATTGGAATTTCGGCTGTTCGCCGCGCTATGCCTTTTCGAAATCCATTCGAACCGGGGGCGGCGTGGTCGAAATACACTTCGATGTCAAAGAAGGCCTCATAACGGAATTGAAGTTGTACGGCGAATATTTTTTCAAAGAAGACGGTGCTGTTCTGGAAACTCGAATCAGGGGGTGCCGTCATACGCGGGAAGCGATCGCGAATCGTCTGCGCGATGTCCATTTGGAGGACTACATGGTCGGCGTTGGCGTGGACGCCTTTGTGGACTGTTTTTTTTGATGGGCGCGCAAGCCGTATTGTTCGCGATGCGGCCAGGCCAGGCGCTGGTTGGAGCCGTTCCATGAAGAGTGTTTTCGAAAATGATGCCGGGGGGAAACCTTTCTTGTAGAAAGGTTCTCCCCCCGGCCCCCCTTTCCAAGACTCTTCACGGTGACAGCGTAGGATCGTTACCGCATCTGTACCCGTTGAAAAGTTTCGGAAGGGGAGAGCGCGAGAGGGGAAACCCTTTTCAAAGGGTTTCCCCTCTCGCATTCTCTTTCTCCTTCGCCGTCGGCGCGAAATGGCGGCCCATGAGCAGGGCGATGAACACCACGAGGTAGATCTGGCCGATGAGCGCCTCGTAGGCGGCCAGCATCCGGGCCATGGCCGAAACCGGGGTCACGTCGCCGAAGCCGGCTGTGGTCAGGGTGATGACGCTGAAATAATACAGCGTGATGGAAGGATACGCTCCAAGTCCGCCGTCGGGACCGCGCACCGCCCCCGGCGTGGCCAGGCAGGCCAGGGCGTAAAGCTGGGTCCACAGCGCGGCCATGAGCATGAAGACGATGATGCCGGCCATGATGTTGTCGAGCGGCATCTTGCGTTGTCGGAAAAGCCAGGCCAGCATGAAAACGATCAGCATCAGGTCGAAGACGCAGCTGCAGGCCAGCGTCAGGGTCGTCAGCGGCAGGCTGTTGAAGAAGGAATTGGCCACCGCGCCCGCCAGGGCAAAGGAGCCCATGGCCAGAATGCAGACGGAAAACCAGTGCCGTTGGCTGAGGAGCAAAAATCCGACGAGGTAGAGCGCCAGCAGGAGCATCGGGCCGAAAAGCTCGCCCCGGTGCGTATCCAGGGGCACCATCAGCAGGTGGGCGCAAATGATGATGCCGAGCGCGATGCTGTGCCGGTATGCGGCGATGGCGGTCGCCACAGGCCGATTTTTGACGTCGGACCTGGGAAGCAGGAGCAGGCGGGGCATGTGGGGACGCTATCCGTTCCCGGAGGCTTTCTTCTGGCAGTCCGGACAAATGCCGTAGAGGTAGAGCTTGTGGGCGGTGAGCTTGAAGCCGTGGCGGCGGGCGACTTCCTCCTGGAGACGTTCGATGGACGGGTCCACCACCTCCACGTTGATGCCGCAGCATTCGCAGATGAGGTGGTCGTGGTGGCTTTGGCCGTACAATATCTCGTAACGCAGGGCCCCGTCGCCGAATTCCACGGCCTTGGCCAGCCCCGAATCGGCCAGCAACTTGAGCGTGCGGTAGACCGTGGCCTGGCCGATGCCGTCGTATTCCCGCTTGACTTTCTGGTAGAGCTCCTCGGACGTCACATGGCCTTCCTCGGACAGAAACACCTCGAGGATTCTGCGCCGTTGGGGCGTCATCTTGAGCTTTTTGCGAGCGATGAACTCGGCGAATTTGGTGTAGGGGTCTTTAGTCATGCCTGAACTCTGGGTAAAAGATACACGAATATAGCCGCCCGACGCCTTCGGGTCAATGCGGGGCCTGGAAGAGGCCGGGGGAAAATTTTTCTGTGGATAAGTTTCCCCCCCGGCCCCCCTTCAAAAGACTTTTAACGATAACAAAACGTCACCGTTAGAAGTTTTTGGGAGGGGAGAGCGCGAGAGGGGAACACTTTTTTCAAAAAGGGTTCCCCTCTCGCACCCTCTTCGCTCTTTCCTTCTTCCCCGCCTAAGCGACGGTGCGTTTGACTGTGGACACGAGGGTCGGCACGTCGAGGATCAGCGACATGGTGCCGTCGCCGTTTATGGTGGCTCCGGAGATGCCGGCCACGGCGCCGATGTAGCTGCCGAGGCTTTTGATGACCGTCTGCTGCTGGCCCACGACCTCGTCCACGGCGATGCCGGCCCGTTCGCCCTCGAAGTGGGTGACCACGACCTGTTCGATGGCCGGGGCGTCGCCGGCCAGCTCGAAGGCCTCGCGCAGCCGGATAAAGGGCACGATCTCGCCGCGCAGCTGGATGGTGCGGCCGCGTCCGGCGGTTTCCGCGCCCTCGCGCGGCAGCTCCACGCACTCCTCCACCAGGGACAGCGGGATGATGTACTGGTCGTCGCCGGCCCTGATCTGCAGCCCGTCGATGATGGCCAGCGTCAGCGGCAGCTTGATGGTGATGCGCGAGCCCTTGCCAAGCTCGCTGTGGATGTCGATCTTGCCCCGCAACGCGTCCATGCTGCGCTTGACCACGTCCATGCCCACGCCCCGGCCCGAGACGTTGGTGATCTTTTCCGCCGTGGAAAAGCCCGGCAGGAAGACGAGGTTGAAAATCTCCGTGTCGGTCAGGCGCGCCTCCGGGGAGACGAGCCCTTTTTCCTCGGCCTTGGCCCGGATGCGGGCCGGGTCCATGCCCCGCCCGTCGTCGGTGATCGAAAGCACCACCTCGCCTCCGGCGTGCTCGGCCGCGAGCACGATGGACCCGGTTTCCGGCTTGCCGGCGGCGAGGCGCTCGCCGGGCGGTTCGATGCCGTGGTCGATGCTGTTGCGCAAAAGATGCACGAGGGGGTCGTTGAGCTGTTCGATGACGGTCTTGTCGAGTTCCGTCTCGCCGCCCTCGGTGACCAGCTCGATGGATTTGCTCATTTCCGCGGACAGGTCGCGCACCAGCCGGCGGAACCGGCTGAACGTCGTGCCGATAGGCAGCATGCGGATGCCGAGCGTGTTGTCGCGCAGTTCGTTGGACAGGCGTTCGATCTCTTCGGCCACGCTGGTCAGCGACGGATGGGAGAGCCCCGAGGCCAGCTGGGTGAGCCGCGCCTGGGCGATGACCAGCTCGCCGACCAGATCGACCAGTTCGTCGAGCTTGGCCGCGTCCACGCGAAGGCTCTGCATGGTTTCCTTTTTCGCGGCAGCCTGGCGTTTGGGCTCGGCCCTGGCCCCGGCGGCGGGAGCCTTGGCCGGTTGCGGGGCCGGGGCGGCCTGCGGCGGCGCGGATTGCGCCATGGGCTCGGGAGCGGGCTCGGCGTCCGGGAGCTCCGGCCATTCCAGGGCATCCGACGACGCGTCTTCCTCCGTTTCCTCGTATGGGGAAATCGTCACGTCGGCGGGATTTTCCAGGTAGAAAAACGCGTCGCGCAGGGCGTCGGCGTCGGGCACGGTGGCGGTGTCCGCCGTCAGGATCACCTCGAAGCGCAGGGCGCAGTCGTTTGGCTCGAGAGCCTCGAGATCGGGCACGGCCGTCAGGTCGCAGCGCACCGTGGCCTCGCCCATGCCCCGCAGGGTGTCGAGCAGGACGAGAGGGTCGGCCTTGGCCAGATGGCCGGGATCGGACGGGGCGAAGCGGATGCGCCAGCGGTGTTTCGAGGGTGCGGGCGCGTCCGCCTCCGGCGCGACCGGCGAGGCTTCCGGATGCTGGGCCTGGGCCGCCGGGGCGTCGTCCGGCATATCCACGCTGCGCAGGAGTTCCTTGAGCCGGGCGGCAAGCTCCGGGTCCTCGCCGCCGGCCGGGCCGTCCTCGCCGCACAGCATGATCGTGAACCGGTCCTTGGCCAGAAACGCCGCGTTGAGCAGGTCCTTGCCCACCCGCCGCCAGCCCTCGCGCACCTGGGCGAAAAGCGATTCCAGGTCGTGGGCCAGGGCGACCACGCCGGAAATGCCGAACATGTCGCAAGCGCCCTTGAGCGTGTGCACGGCTCGGAAGATCCGGTTGACAAGGTCCTTGTCCCCTGGATTTTTTTCCAGCTCCAGCAGGGCCCCGTCGAGTTCGGCCAGGTTCTCCTGCACTTCCTCGGCGAAAAGAGCGCGCATCTCGTCGTTGCCTGCCATCCGTGTCAGTCCTCCGTAGCGGACGTTGGTGCGGTCCGTCAGGACGCGAAAAAGAGTTTGTCCGTCACGCCCGCCTCGGCCAGGGACGCGGGCGTGACGCCGGCCCGGGCGGCGGTCTCGGCCAGGGCTGCGGGCGCGCCGTCGTCATGGCCGAGCGGCAGTCCCCGGGCGGCGAAGCTCTTGGCGGCCGCGACCAGGACCTGGAGAAAGGTCAGATCGATCTCTCCGGGAGCGGGCAACACGAGGGACGCGCCCGCCCCCCGGGCCAGCGCGGCCAGGAGCGCCTCCCTGGCGCTCGCGGCGTCGGCCCGGGCTCCGGCCGCGAGCCGCAACGTGGCCGACGCGCCCGTAACCGTAAGCTCCCAGTCGCCGAAGGTCTTGCGGACCGCTGCCGCGTCGCCGCCCGCGGCGGGGGCTTCGGCAAGCGTCGCCGCGTCCACGGGGTGGATGCGGGCGGCGTCCAGGGCGAAGAGGTAGCCCACGATGTCCGGTTCGACGATGGAGGCGAAAAGCACGTAAAACGGGATGCGGTTGACCGGCGGGGCGTCCAGGTCGCCCACGGCGGCGAGCTCCATGCGGCAGTCCACGATGAGTCCGCTCGATTCCATGGTGGTGATGATGTCGAGCGGCGTCTTGCCCCGGGCCTGGACGTCGTGGATGAGGTCGTACTCCACGAGGTAGAGGTTCTTGCCGCCGGCTGTGGCCTGGCGCAGGCTGAGCCGGTCCTCGGTGAAGACGACCTCGCCGCCGGGAAGGGCGATGGGGATGGCGGCGGCGGCCTCGGCCCTGGCTTCGGAAGACAGGTGCTCGGTCGTGATCCCGGAAAGGGCGGCGAGCACGTCGGCGATGTCCGCGGCGTCGCTGGTCGCGGCGTCCTCCACCAGGCCGAGCAGACGGTCGAAGCCGGCCAGCAGCCGGTTGATGATCCTGGTGTCGGGCGCCAGTTCGCGGCTGCGCACCATGTGCAGGACGTTTTCCAGCTTGTGGGCCAGATCGCGGATGTTGTTGAGATTTAAAAAGCTCGCCCCGCCCTTGATGGAATGGGCGGCCCGGAAGACCTTGTTGACGAGTTCCTCGTCGATGTCCGCGCCGTCGCTCTCCATGTCCATGAGCGCCGATTCGATGTCGGCCAGATGTTCGCGGGTGTCCTCCACGAACATGGCCATGATTTCGTCGTCCATTGCGTCCATGGCTGCCTCGCTTCCGGTTGTGGTCCGTCTCCGACGTCCGCTGCTCCCCGTTCGTTGCGCATGAGGTGCATATGCTTGCGATATCGCATAATGCCGGCGTCTTGTTCAAGCACGCGTCACGAAGCGGTTTCGACCTGAAAATGCTTGTCCAGGCGCATGGTGCGCAAAAGCGCCGCTAGGTCGGGGTTGACGTTGCGAAGGACCAGCCGGCCGCCCTTTTTGCCGAGCGTGTTGTGCACGGCGATGAGAAGGCCGATGCCCACGGAGTCGATCAGTTCCACCCGGGCCAGGTCGATGACGAGGCCGCCGGGATGTTCCTGCAGCAGCTCCTTGAACCGGGCGCGAAGCGCGTCGGCCACGGAGGCGACGATGTCCCCCGCCGGGGAAACGACGGCCGTGCCGTCCTCGATGCGAATGTCGTCCATATCGGTGCTCCGCTGGATGTTGTCCCCGTCTTCCGGGGCGGCCGCCGGCCCGCGCAGACCGGGTACGGCCTTGGCAAGCGTCACGGCGTTGCCGGCGGCGTTGTAGCGCACGTCGTCGGCGTACAGGGTGAGGATGGTGAGCCCCCGGCCGCTGGTGGCCTCGGGCGGGGCCATGCTGGCCAGCCCGGCGCGCCAGTCGAAGCCCGGCCCCTGGTCGGTGACGACGAGGGTCAGCCGCCCTTCGAAGGCCCGGACCTCGAGGCTCACATGGCGTTCGGGGTCGCTGCGGCTCCCGTGGACCACGGCGTTTAACAGCGCCTCGCGCAACAACAGCTTGACGTCGAACAGGCTTCCGCTGGCGTTCTGGCCGGTCACGAAGCGCACCGTTTCGTCCACGGCCCGGTCGAGCAGGGGCAACGTAGCCGAGAAGCGCAGGCGCATGCCGCCGGGAAAGGATTGCTTCTCGAACATGGCCGTCACACCTCGATCCCCATGAGCACCATATCGTCGGCCGGCCGGCCGGCGTCAAGGACGCCCCGCATCACCGCGTCGACCGCCTCTTCGAGGGGCCGGCCGGCCACGGAGGCGCAGGCGGCCAGAAGCTCGGCCAGGCCTTGTTCGCGCGCCTTGCCCCCTGGGCCGAACCGCTCGATCAGGCCGTCGGTGTAGAGATAGAGCCTGTCCCCCGGCGCGACGGGCCGCTCGATCCGGCCGAACTGCACCGAGGCGAACACGCCGAGCACGTCGCCGTCGGCGGCGAGCAGGCTGGTCCGGGCGCTTTCGGCCTCGACCAGGATGGGGGGCGGATGGCCGCCGTTTACCAGGGTGAGCTTTCTGCGGGCGCGGTTGAGGCAGACCAGGGCGGCGGTGAGATGCTTGCCGTCGCGAAGCAGCGAGGCCAGCACGCTGTTGATGTTTTTGAGCGTCTCCACCGGGGTGAAAAGCGGCCCCGTGTTCTGGCGCAGCAGGGCCTTGAGCGACGAGGTGACGAACGACGCGCCGAGATCGTGGCCCGAGATGTCGGCCATGAAGTAGCCCATGACCGTGCCCGTCCAGGGGAACACGTCGTAGAAGTCGCCGCCGGCCTCCAGCGCCGGCTCGTAGCGCACGGCGAAGCGCGCCTCGGGCAGGTCGGCCGGACAGGCCAGTATGGCCTGCTGGGCGTCGCGGATCTGGGCCAGCTTGGCCGCCTGCTGGGCGAGCAGGGCGCGCATGCCCCGGCGCAGCCGGATGTGGACCTTCACCCGGGCCAGCACCTCCTCCCGGGCAAAGGGCTTGGGCACGTAGTCCACGGCCCCCATGCGCAGGCCCTTGACCTTGTTGTCCACGTCGTCGAGGCCCGAGATGAAAATGATGGGAATGTCGGCGGTGGCCGGGTCGGCCGTGAGCTTGCCGCACGTCTCGAAGCCCGATTCGCCGGGCATCACGATGTCGAGGATGATGAGGTCGGGCTGGTCCCGGGCGGCGATCTCCCGGCCGATCCGGCCGCAGTCGGCCCGAAGCGGCTCGAAGCCCGCCTCGCGCAGCATCCAGGCCAGCGTTTCGAGGTTTATGGCCTCGTCGTCGACGATAAGGACGCGCGGTGGACGGGATTTGTCGCCCTCGCTGCCCGAGGTGGGGTGTTCCATGACTATCGGCCGGGGTTGCCGGTCGGCCGGAGCTCGCGGCGCGCCGGGGTTCGGGAAACGCGTTGCATTCGGCACAGGCTGTCAGTATGACGTTTTCCGAAGCGCTTGACAACGCGGCCGAACGTGATTTTTCCTCGACCGCTCCGCTGAAAAGGCCTTCGGGGACCTCTTTTGAAAAACGTGTTGCTTTTAAAAAACGGTTCGACGCGTCACAACGAGGCCGTGTCGGCACCTCGGATCGCCGCCGTCCCGCGCCAGCTTCGCCGGGGCCGGACGGACATGGGACCAAGCATGGGACAGTTCATTTCCAATGTGTCTGGAATCATTAAAAAACGCTATCAAGAGGTCGGTGTCCCGATTCTCTGGATCATAAGCCTCCTGCCGGGCATCATCGTTTCCATCCGCAAGGGCGACCCCTGGCACGCCACCATCGTGGTCATGGTCATCCAGCTCCTGGCCTCCTTCGGCTCCATCACCCTGTTCGGCGTGGTGGCCCAGATCATCTGTTACAAATACATCGAATCCGTGGAAGTGCACGACCGCATGATGGACGGGCTCTTCTTCGGTTTCCACGCCGGCATGGTCATCTGGATCTGCTACGGCTTCTACCACATCCTTTTCGGCCGCAAGATCATCGGCAACGTCAACGACCTGGTGTCCATCTTCGGCATCAGCTGCATCGGCAGCTGTATCCTCGGCATCGCCATCGGGTTTCTCGTGGGCAAATTGCGCGACGGCAACGCCACTATTGTTTAAAATGCCTCCGGCGGCCAGGGGGAAACTTTTTGAAAAAAGTTTCCCCCTGGACCCCCTTCAAAAACTTTTAACGGGGTACGTTCCGCCGGCCAAACAACGCTTTTCCAAAGGGGATCATCATCGCCGCCAAGGTCCAAGGCAACACCGTCGGTCTCAAGCCCAGCCAGATGCGGGCGCTGGAGCGCCTGGGCGCCCGCCGCTACCCGTCCGTCGGGGGCTACACCCCGGACCAGGCCCGGGAGCTGGCCGCCATCGCCTACGGCATCGGCCGGCAGGTCGGACTTTTAATTGACCGCAAGGGCCGACCGTCGCTTATCCTGGTCGGCACGCCCAAGGGCATCCTCATCCCGGAACTCGACCGCTCCCGCCTCGGCGCCGGACGCCTGCGCGGTCTGCGCCTGCTCCACGTCCATCTGACCGACGAGGGCCTCACCGAAGAGGACCTGACGGACATGCTCTTTTTGCGCCTGGACAGCGTGGCCGCCCTGACCGTCAACCACCTCGCCCAGCCGGTGAGGCTCCACATCGCCCATCTGCTGCCGCCCGGGGCCGGGGACGCGCCCTACGACATCCTGCCGCCGCTGCCTTTCGACAAGGTGGAGGAGGATTTCAACGCCCTGGCCACGGCCTTGGAAGAGGAACTGGCCCGCGAAGGCGGAAAGCTGGCCGCTCCGGGCACGGCCCCGTCCGGTCGGGAAAAGGCGGTGCTGGTCAGCGTGTCGAGCGCGCCCCGGGCCGTCCAGGAAGCCTCCCTCGACGAGCTGGCCGCCCTGGCCGACACGGCCGGCCTGGAGGTGGCCGAGACCGTGGTGCAGCGGGTGGCGACGGTCAATCCGAAATTCATCCTGGGCAAGGGCAAGCTGGCCGAGATCGAGGTGGCGGCGCTTCGCTGCGGCGCTTCGCTGCTCGTCTTCGACGGCGAGCTGTCCCCGTCCCAGATCCGCAACCTCACCGAGGTGACCCAGCTGCGGGTCATCGACCGCACCCAGCTGATCCTGGACATCTTCGCCCAGCACGCGGCCACGCGCTCGGGCAAGCTCCAAGTGGAGATGGCCCAGCTCAAATACCTGCAACCGCGCCTGGTGCGCCAGGACAGGGCCATGTCCCGGCTCATGGGCGGCATCGGCGGCCGGGGCCCGGGCGAAACCAAGCTCGAGGTGGACCGGCGGCGCATCCGCGAACGCATCGGCCGCATCAAGGACGAACTGAAAAACCTGCGCAAGCGCCGGGCCGCGGCCCGGGCCGGCCGGGCGCGGGCGGGGCTCCCGGTGGTGTCGCTTGTGGGCTACACCAACGCCGGCAAGTCCACGCTCTTAAACACGCTCACCGGCAGCGCCGTGCTGGCCGAGAACCGGCTTTTCGCCACCCTGGACCCGACCAGCCGGCGGCTGCGCTTTCCCTGCGACCGCGAGATCATCCTGACCGACACGGTGGGATTCATCCGCGAGCTGCCCAAGGAGCTCAAGGAAGCCTTCCGGGCCACCCTGGAAGAGCTCGAAGCGGCGGACCTGCTCGTGGCCGTGGCCGACGCCTCCCATCCGGAAGTGGAAAACCAGGCCACGGCCGTGGCCGAAATCCTGCGCGAGATGGGCCTTGGCGACATCCCCCGGATTTTCGTGCTCAACAAATGGGACGCCGTGCCCGAGGACCTGCGGGGCTCGCTCAAAAACTGCTTCCCGGAGGCCATAACGGTCTCGGCCCGCAGCCGCGAGGGCCTCGGAGACCTGACCGACGCCATTCTCTCCAAAGTGCGCCCTGGGCCGGGCGTGCGCGATTCCGGCACGCTGCCGTCCTCTTCCTGCGCGCCCGCGTCCCCGCTCGAAGCCTCATAGCAGGCCGGCCAGCCAGCCCGCCGGGGCCGAGCCCTGGCCGAAGCGGCTGTCCGGGGCGTTTTTGCGCTCCCGCAGATAGGCCACATGCCGGCCCAGGGCCGTATTCGGGTCCGGGGCCGTCCCCGCCGCCGGCAGGCCCAGGAACCGGGCCGGGTTCTCCACGGCGATCCGGTTGAAATCGTCGCCCAGGGCGGTCTTGAAGAAATCCCAATAGTTCCTGGCCGTCGTCGCCAGAAAAATAAGAAAGCTGTCGGTGCCGAAGAGGATGTTCTTGCCGCGCTTCTCGTTGGCCAGCTGCCCTTTGAGCCAGGCGACATAGGCTTCCCGCTCCTCCGGCGTGCCCAGGGGACCGGACTGGTAGGACACGTCGGCGTAGACCCGGTCGGGGAAGCGGTCCATGAGCGTGGTGATGAAGTCGCGCCAGGACGGATGGGTGTCGCTGGCCGCGTTGCCTTTGGTGTGGTCGCCGAAGTGGGCGAAATCGAAACGCACGTCGTAGTCCGCGACCGCGTCCTGCCAATCCATGGGCGAGCAATAGGTGCAGTCGTAACCCGGGCCGCAGAACCCGGCGTCGTTGCAGTGCATGATGATCGGCGCGGCGGCGTCCTGGCAGGCGCGCAGGATCTTCGGGATCATCGGGTCGGTGACGGTGTAGCCGAGCGACGGGTAGAGCTTGACCCCGACGCAGCGCCCCTCGTCGAGGCCGCGCCGCAGATAGTCCAGGGCGGCGTTGCCGCGCAGGGGGTTGATCATCACAAAGGGCAACGCCCGGCCGGGATAGCGCTCGGCCTGGTCGGCCGTCTGGGTGAACTGGGTTTCGTAGAGGGCCAGCTCCTCCGGTGTGGAGTCCTGGTCCACCACGTCCATCATGAGCAGCACGGCGGCGGCATCGGCCTCCTCCGCGGCCGTCGCCGTATCGGCCATGAGCGCGTCCGTCACCGCGCCGATATCCGGCAGACAGCCCCGGCGCAAAAATTCCAGGATGGGACTCCCGCCGAGGCCCCACGTCGCCGCGAACGCGGCCAGACGGACATCGGCGTTCTCGCCGAGCAGCACCGCCTTGGCCAGCCTGACCGCATCGTTGGCGGCCGCTTCGGACAGATGCCAGGCCATGAGGCGGACCTTGAGGTCGGCTTCGGCCGCACGGGTCAGAAACGTCTTGAAGGTGAAGACATGGGCATGGTCGTCAACGCGCATGGCGGACCTCCGGGCTAAAGGGAAAACGGCGATTCGTCTTTCCTATACCAGGAGGTACATGAACCCGGCGCTTTGGCAAGCCCGTTGCGGTTACAAATGCGGCGAAGGGGAGGCTGGCGTCGGCTGTCGGACGAAGACCGGCCGATTCTTGTCCTCGTCCCACCGCCAGGCGCCCGCCCCGGGCGCGATGCGGACCCCGCCGACCCATCGCTCCGGCGGCATAAGCGTCAGCCAGTCCCTCTCGCCCGAAAGCACCTGCTCCCCGACCGGGGTGATCGTCAGGAAACGGCGTTGCCAGGGCTCCGACGCCGTTTCCGGCGAAATGGCGTACGGCGGCCTCAGCGCCTTTCCCATTGCTTCGACGATATAGAGGAACATGATGTCCCCGAGCCAGGGCAGGGGCTCGCGATCCGTCAGAAGGCCATGGAAGATGTCGCCTATGGTCTCGCCGCCCCGGGCGAGGCTGGCGAGAACGAGCTCCTCGGTCAGGCTAAGGCCGTTTCTGACCGAGGGAAGTTCCCGCAAATGGCGGCGCAGGGCCGGGGAAAGATCGGGCAGGAGGCCGGAGCGCTCGTCCGCGAGAGCGGCGAGCCCTGTCGGGTCGGGCGACTGCAGGGCTTTCCAGGCTTTTTGCCCAAGCGCCGTTTGTTGCGCCGATACGGGGTTCCGACCCGCCCATAAAAGCCGTAGCCCTTCCGGCGGCAATTGGCCAAGGCCCAGGAACCGGCGCGATCCGGGAAACCGGTTTGCCGAAACCAGATCCAAAAGAGGCGGGCGATGCGCCGCGAACAAGGAAAGACAGCGGATCAGGATGAGCTGGTCGAAGCTGTCGTGCTCGAACCACAACACGACGCGTTCGTAGTCGCGGGGGGCGGCGGCGAGCCGGTCTTCCTCCCGCCTGAGCCGCGTTTCGCATTGGGAGAAGGTGATGCCGAGATGGTTCCCGTAGCTCTGCGCCAAAAAACGGGCCCGCTCGAGAAGCCGCTCCGGGTCGTCGGGCTCCCCGGTCACCGGGCCCTGGCAAAAGGGATTGGCGTACTCCAGGTAATCCCCGGTGAAGCCGGCCTGGCGGAGCGCCTCGGCAATGTCGCCGCCGCAACGGATATGCAGCGTTTTCGGACCGTGGTCGGGGGCTTCATGGCCGCCGATGGCCGCCCGTTCCCGTTCCATGGCGGCGATGTGTTCTTTGAGCCGCGCCCAGCCGCCGAGCCCGAGTTCGCGGGCGATGACCCACTGGGCGTCCGCGAGCTTGAACGCCTGCGCGTCGGCGGGAGCCGCTTTGCCCGCGCCGGCCAGACACTTCGCGACGCGGGCCAGGGCGGCGGGATCGCCCCGCCTTGCCGCCCGGCAAAGGTCCTTGGCGCGTTTGCGCTGTTGTTCGAGATTGAGTTGAAACGCCTTGCGGGTTCGGTCAAGCGATTGCGGCATGGGGGGCTCCCTTTTTTGGTGTCTGTGCCCGCTTCAGACAAAAAAGGGAGATACGGATCGGGGATGCGATCAGCATGTCGTGGGCGCAGCCCTTTCCGCGGACATGGATGCTCCGACAAAGCGAGTACTTCGCTACCAGGAGCGAACCTTGACCGTCAAGTCGCGGCCCCCCTCACGGCAGAGGAACGATGCGGGCTCCTATGTCGCTGGTCTTGCCGAAAAAGACCGACGAGAGCACAAGAATGTCCGCTCCGGTCGCGGCGTATTCCGCGGTGTTGGCCTCGTTGACGCCTCCGGCGGCGGCGATCAGTATCGTCGGATTAATGGCGCGCACCTTGCCGATCAGTTCGATGAGGCCGGCGCTGGCCATCTTGTCGACCTGGATGATGTCGAAGCCGGCCTTTGCCGCGGACAGCGCCCCGGCTTCGTCCTCGACCTCGATGGCCAGCTTCATGCTCGGCGCTTCGACCCGAAGCCGCTTGATGTCCGCGCACAGGCTTTCCAGGCCGCCCAGGAAGGCCATGTGGTGCTTGAAAATCAAAATGGACTCGGACAACCCCAGGCGGTGCGGGCGCGCGCCGGCGCATTCCACCGCCTTGATCGCCAGTTTTTTCGTCCCCGGAAAGGACTTGCGGGTCGGGGCGATCGAGATGTCCGGATTGATCTTCTTCGCGATGTCGACGATTCTTCGGGTGCGCGTGGCGATGCCCGACACGTATTCGAGGAGGTTTAGAGCCAGACGCCAGCCCGCGTGCAGCGCGGCGGCGGTGCCCTCCGCTTCGAGAAAGACGACGCCTTCCGGGAGATATTCCCCGCTCGGCTTGGCAAGCCGTATTTCGGCTCCGAATTTTTTCAATATCCCGGCGGCCTCTTCGGTGGCGCACAGCACCGTGGGCTCCCGCGTCGAAAAAACGATTTTTCCCGGCTTGTGCCCGATGCCGAGTATCTTCGTCGTCAGGTCGCCGTAAGGGACATCCTCTTCCATCAATCGTTCGAGCAATTGGTCGGATACCGGCAGCGCCATGTTGTGTCCTCCTTCGGATGCGGTTTGGTCCGGGCGGGAATACGGCCGACAGGGCCACGGGACGCAGGGGCGTAAGGGGGCCCCGCGCCCTTTCCTAATGCAGGTGTTTCTTGACGAAATCGCGTATGTACGTCCAGTATTCCGGGGTATCCACGATGTTGCCGTGGGTCGCGCCGTCGATGACGCGCACTTCCTTGGGGCCTTTCCAGGCCGCGGCCAGGCGCTCGGCATGGACGGGCGGGACCAGGGTATCCTCGCCGGCTACGAGGAACAGCGTGGGGGCGCGCACCTTGGCCGCGTCCGGCAGCACGTTGAACGGGTATTTCATGAGCAGCCGCACCGGCACGAAGGGGTGGGCCTGCTGGCCCACGGAGGCCAGCGAATCGAAGGGCGTGACCAGGATCAGCCCGGCCACGGGACGCCGCGCCGCCACCCAGGCGGCCAGGGCCGTGCCCAGGCTTCGGCCCATGACCAGGATGCGGGGATCGTCGCCGAGCTTTTGGGCCAGGGCGTCGTAGACGGCCAGGGCGTCGGACTTGAGGGCCTTTTCCGTTGCCTTTCCGGCCGAATGGCCGTAGCCCCGGTAGTCCACGCCGGCCACGCCATAGGGCTGCAATTCGTTTGGAGACCATAGGAAAAAGCCGGACTGCTGCTCGGCGTTGCCGCAAAAATACAACACCGCCGGGGCCGGATGGCCGTTTCGTGTACGGGGCAGATAATACCCCGTCAGCTTCGTGCCGTCGGCGGCCGTGACGTCGAATGGTCGCAGGTCGGCATAGTAGCGGCCGATTTCCTGTTCACGGGCCGCATCGGCCGCCCGGCCGGGAAAGACCATGCCGTCCTGGGCGATGTACAGGTAGACGAGGTAGCTGCCGTAGGCCAGGCCCAGGGCCGTAAGAACGAAGGCGACGATTTTCATGGCGCGTGACGCGTATCTCCCGGAAAGAGGATTGTATGTCGTATAGCGGAGAACATACCGGCGCCCCCGAGACGGTGTGGCGCGCGGCCATGGGCCAGACCCTGCCCATCGCCCTGGGGTACGTTCCGGTTGGTATGGCCTATGGGGTGCTCGCCGGCAAGGCCGGACTCGGGGCGCTCAACGTGCTGGCCATGTCGCTTTTGGTCTACGCCGGCTCGGCCCAGCTCGTGGCGGTGGGGCTTTTCGCGGCCGGGGCCTCCGGGCTTTCCATCGTCATCACCACCCTTGCCGTCAATTTGCGCCACGTGCTCTTTTCGGCGGCCATGGCCCCGCTGCTCTCCGGCTGGCGCAAGCGGGAGCTGGCCGCCTTTTCCTTCGAGCTGACCGACGAGAGCTTCGCCCTGCACGCGGCCCGCTTCGGCCGGGGCGATACGGACAAGGCGCGCACCCTGTCCATCAACCTGCTGGCCCAGGCGTCCTGGGTCCTGGGGACGGCGCTCGGCGTGATCGTCGGCGACGCGCTCGGCGACGGCCGGGCCTTTGCCCTGGATTTCGCGCTGCCCGGAATGTTCGTGGCCCTTCTGGCCGGCCAGCTCAAGGGTCTTTCCCATGTGGCGGCGGCTCTGGCCGGGGCGGCATTTTCGCTCGTGGCGGCCCTTCACGGGGCTTCGGGATTCGGAACGCTCGCGGCCGGACTCGCCGGCGCGGCGTGCGGCACGGCGGTGGCGGCATGGACGGACAGATAGGCATCTTCTGCATCATCTGCGCCATGGCTGCGGTGACCTACGCCACGCGCTGCGCGCCGCTGCTCGTCCTCTCCGGGCGCACGCTGCCGGCCCCCGTCATCCGCTTCCTCTCCCACGTGCCGGCGGCGGTACTGGCCGCCCTGGCCGCGCCGGCCCTCCTCATCCAGGAAAACCACCTTCAACTGGGTCTGGAAAACCTGACCCTGTGGGCGGGACTGGCCGCCCTGGCCCTGGCCATCAAAACACGCGGCTTCTTCGGCCCCGTGGCCCTCGGCATGGCCATCGTCGCGGTGGGGAGGTTATTTTAGGGAGGAGGAAGGGAGAAGATGTG